>JAICPS010000625.1 GCA_025929715.1 Anaerolineae bacterium
ACAATTTTAGAAAATTGTGCAACGGCGCTGTCGACATGATTATAGATGCTGCCATTGGGTTGGACCGGAAAATGAAGTATCATTGACATGATTGCGCCCATATATAGGCGCAGGGCTTCGCCTGGTTACAGGGCTGTGCTTTGCAGAGCTATTGGAGAACTCGACACAAGGAAAGTCGTTTGAAACTGCAAGAAGTCATGCAATTTGTTGGCGTCACAGGACTGCCAGGCGCCGGCAAAGGCGCTTTTATTGAACTACTACGACCACTTTTAGCCGCCCCTGGAGTTACAACCCGCTACTACAGCCTCTCCGACGAATTACGCGCCGAAGCGCGCAGGCGCGGTCTTACTGTAGAACGGCCCATCTTGCGAACCATTGCTAACGATCTGCGCAAGGAACACGGCAGTGGCGTTTTATCAATGCTGGTTGTACGCAAGATACGCGAGGATCTGCAACAACTGCCGGGCGCCGAGGCGCTCGTGGTCATTGTCGATGCCATCCGCAATCCAGAAGAAGTCCACGTTCTGCGCCGTGAGCTTGCTCCCAACTTTACGCTTGTCGGCGTGGAAGCGCCGCTAGAAGTGCTGGTGAATCGAATCGCCTCCCGCGCCCGATTTGACGAACCGGACGAGTTTGTACAGCAGCGAGAGGCCGCTCGCAAGATGATCCTGGGCGAATCGGGTAAAGACGAGCCGGCTCACGGACACAATATCGCCGCGTGCATTGCTGAGGCCGATTGGCGCGTGGATAACTCCGGCTCGCTGCCAGAGCTGGCTGCCGAGACGCGCCGTTTCATTAACGCCATCATTCCGGTTCCGGCGCAAAAGGACGTCGAAAGGTGACCGGCGCTTCCAAAGTTCCGGTCACTTAAGGAGATGAAATGTCTATCCGACGCATCGCCATCTGTACCGGAGGGGGAGACGCTCCCGGCTTAAACGCCGTCATCCGCGCCGTCGTGCTCGCCGCCGAGCAGCGTGGCTGGGACTGTCTGGGCATTCGCGACGGGTACAACGGCCTGTTGCAGCCCGACGAATACGCCGAAGGCGTGGTCAAGCTCTCGCGAGAAACAGTGCGCGGTATCACCCATCTGGGCGGCACGATCCTGGGCACAACTAACCGCGGTAATCCGCTCAGCTTCCCCATTACTGGTGAAGACGGCGTGGTACGCGAAGTGGATCGCAGCGACGAGTTGGTGCAGAAGCTGCAAGTTCGCGGGATCGACGCCCTGATTGCCGTGGGCGGCGATGGCTCTATGGCCATCGCCCATGCCTTGTGCCAAAAAGGAGTGCGCGTCGTCGGCGTGCCCAAGACCATTGATAACGACCTCGTTGGCACTTCGGTAACCTTTGGCTTCAACACGGCCTCTTCCTTTGCCACGTTGGCAATTGACCGTCTGCACTCTACGGCCGAAGCCCACCGGCGGGTCATGGTTGTGGAAGTCATGGGCCGGTACGCCGGCTGGATAGCGCTTTACTCAGGGGTCGCCGGTACCGCCGACGTCATTCTCATTCCCGAGATTCCGTATGATTACGACGAAGTGGCCAATAAGATTCGCACGCGTAACCAGGCTGGCTATGACTTTTCAATCGTCGTCGTCGCCGAAGGCGCCAGGCCGCGAGGCGGAGAGCTATCTGTGCGCGAACGTGAGGTGGGCAGCGCAGAAAGGCTGGGAGGGGCCGGCGAGAAGGTCGCCGCGGAAATAGAGGCGCGCACCCGACAGGACACTCGCGTCGTCGTTCTGGGTCACTTGCAGCGGGGTGGCAGTCCCAGCACATGGGATCGGCTGCTTGCCCTGCGCTTTGGCGCTGCCGCCGTGCGCGCGCTGGATGAAGGTCAGGATGGCGTGATGGTAGCCCTGGACCCGCCCACGGTGCGCTACGTATCGCTGGAAGAGGCTACCGAGCGAACGAAAACAGTGCCTCTGGACCACGACCTGATCCTGACGGCCCGCGACCTGGGCATTAGCTTCGGTGACTGAAGCCTTCGTCCACGGTCACTTTCGATTTTTGCCCATTAGATTGTGAAGACGCTTGCGATGCCCATTGCATCGTATACAGGTCAAAGTAACGACCGCGCTTTGCCAGCAACTCCTCGTGGTCGCCCACTTCTGTGATGCGCCCGTTTTCCAGCACCACAATTTGATCGGCGTTCACGATGGTGCTCAGGCGGTGGGCAATGACAATACTGGTGCGCCCTTCCATCAAATGCTCTAGCGCCTGCTGGATTTGTTTTTCCGTCGCCGTATCCACGCTACTCGTCGCTTCGTCCAGAATTAAGATTCGTGGATTAGCCAGCACGGCGCGGGCAAAGGACACCATTTGCCGCTGTCCCACGCTCAGATTGATGCCGTTTTCACCCACTTCAGTTTCGTAGCCGTCTGCAGCGCGCATAATAAAATCATGCGCGCCCACGGCCCTCGCAGCGGCGACGATCTCTTCATCTGTGGCGTCCAGTCGACCGTAACGAATATTGTCGGCAATGGTGCCCGAAAATAGAAACGTATCTTGCAGCACGATTCCCAACTGCCGGCGCAGGCTGGCACTGGTCACCGCGCTTACCTGGTGACCGTCTATGCTCAGTACGCCGCCGTTGATGTCGAAGAAGCGTGCGATGAGGCGGATAATGGTGCTTTTCCCGGCGCCCGTTTCGCCGACCAACGCGATGCGCTCTCC
>JAICPS010000505.1 GCA_025929715.1 Anaerolineae bacterium
ACCGCTGCGCGCTACTTGGAAGTGTGTCAGAAACTAACAGTGCAACAACTCTTGCCAATGAAGGGGGCCTTAGATTTTGAACCAAACTGTAGCATTGGGACGATATTCCCAGAGGAAACTCGGTAGTTGAAGTCGCGTACGTTCGGTTTTAGGCCCTCGCCCGGAGGGGGGACAGCAACTCCGAGCGCTGAAGTATCCTCGTGAACGGCGGCAACATTACTGGCTCAGCTTGATGTGGCGATAAGGCTGGATCGGCTCCGTGAGACTAATGGCGAAGATAACCTGGACGCTTTCGATGGTGGAAGCTGCTATGCTGTCCGACAAAACGAAAACGTCATCGAGATCGCCAACATTTTAGGCCGGCCGGCGTCATTCAGGGATCCTATCCGCATCTTGAGTGGGCGATGACTGCCTGAGGTAAGTGTGGCTGCGAAACGTCTCTTAGTGCTTGCGCTTGACATGGCGGACGGCGAGCTGATCCGTCAATGGAGCGGTCAGGGTCATCTACAAAATTTCGCGTCGCTAATATCCTCCGGCACCTGGATGGATCTCGAAAGTACCGCCCAGGTTTTGCATACCTCGACCTGGCCAACCTTTGCCACAGGCGTTCAGCCCGGTAAGCACGGTGTTTACTTCCCTTACCAGCCGAAGCCGGGTTACCAGTTGGCTCAGCACGTTCAGGCAGATCAGTATGGAACAGCTACTTTTTGGCATCTAGCCGATAAGCAGGGATGCCGCTGTGTAATTTATGATGTTCCTGAAACTTTCCCCGAGGCTGGCTTTCGCGGCAAGGCTGTCTTCGATTGGGGCACCTGGGCTTGGTATGGTCAGCCCTGTGCGCAACCTTCGACTCTTCTCAAGGAAGTAAAATCTCGGTTTGGCCATTATCCCCTAGGTTTTGAGGCGAAGCGACTGGGGGCGCGTATGCCTGACGTTGGCGTTATGGAGAAAAGGTTGCTCCGCAGCGTGGAATACAAACGTTCGACAGCGCAATGGTTGTTGCAGCGCGAGCCATGGCATTTGGCAGTGATTGGATTTTGCGAGGGTCATCCTGCTGGACATTATCTCTGGCCGGCAAATGTGGACGGCGCGAGTTCCGCCACTGACGGCGAGATGGAGCCCATGTTGCGTTTTTATGTTGCTCTCGATCACGCCATAGGCGCCTTGACCGATAGCCTTCCAGGCGATGCCGCTCTATTCATTGTCAGCGGAGATGGAGTGTGTGCGAATCGCTGCGCATGGTATCTCCTGCCTGGAGTATTGGAGCGGCTCGGATACACACACCCGGCTGTTCGCGCCGATAACGGCCGCGGTGCTCCACGATCGGTGGTTAGCCGTATGAAGGGTTTGATGTCGCCGCAGATGAGGCGGCATGTCGCGAATTGCCTTCCGTGGTCGTTGCGCGATCGCCTCGGCGCGCGGGAGCAAGCCGCTAATATCGATTGGTCGAAGACTCGAGCGTTCACGCTCCCTACAGATCTGGAGGGTTGTATTCGCATCAATCTGAAGGGACGAGAGCCCCAAGGCATTGTCGAGCCCGGTCGCGAATACAGCGCTCTGTGCGATGAAATCCGCGCTCGATTAATGGAATTGACAAACCCGCACAGCGGAGCGCCTGCGGTCCGGCATGTGTGGCTACGCAACGAAACATTTCCTGGCGAACGCCAAGAGCAGTTGCCCGACGTGATCGTGGCGTGGAACAACGAGGCGCCTTTCACGAGCCTCACATCGCCTCGTTTTGGCCGCATCGAAGGAGACAATGCCGATCTTCGCCCAGGGACTCACTCTCCTGATGGATTTTTGCTGGCGGCTGGAGCGGGGGTCCGCAAGGGTCTGCGCGACCACGGCCGTCTGATCGACGTTGCGCCTACTGCAATGAAGATGTTGGGGCTCACGCTACCCGCCCACATGGATGGATCGCCATTAAACGCGTTAACAAATCACTCGCAGAGGACTATTGTCGGAACTGATGTCATGACCTAAGATCTCAACCCTAGCCTCTCAATTTTAAACACTACCCCATGCTCAAAACGTTAAGGGCTGAGTGCTAAGCGTGATAAGCTGAGACCTTAACCTCAACCTATCGATCACACCTATGGCTTTTCTTTACATAGCTGCTACTTGGATTCATATCATTACCGTCTGCTTGTGGATTGGCGCAATGTTTTTTGAGGATCCACGAAGCACTCGGTTTTTCTGCCGGCTTGTGGACAAGTTGGGTGGCATGGGCTGGTATGCGCAGGCAGTCTTGTGGACAACAGGACTCTTCATGCTCAACTACAGAGGTATCAACCCGGGCCGGCTGTTTTCATCGGATTTCATCGCAACGTCTTGGGGCCGTGCAATGTGGGCCAAGATCCTATTCGTAATATTGCTAGCAGTTTTCCAGGCTCTTGTGGGACACAAACCTTCGAAGCTGCTCTACGGCTATATTCTCGCTGCTTTCGCTGCTGTAGCCATATCTGTCATGCTCGTCAGGCCAGTGCTTTTATAGGAAGAGAATAGCCGCCAATGAACCTCATCGCACGAGAACGAGGCGCCGGTGTGGGGGGAGTGTCCTAGCCAACAGAGATTATTGACTAATATCTCTCAGAGTATTTTAAGCTTCAGGAAAAAGTCATTACCTGTGTTCGGAGATAGCATGGATGTTGAACTGAACCGCCGGTCATTCCTTGCAGGCATGGCCGGAGCGTTTCCGAATACATCCATTGGTCATGACGCTCATCAGGCTACTGCATCGATGCGTCCAAGAGGTCGTTCTGGCGACATTGATTCGAACCCGATTTTGACGTCTGTATTATCGGCTCAGGCTTTGCCAGCGCAATCCCCGCGAATCCCTTGTCCGACAGGGTATAAAAACGGTCATTCTTGAGTCCGAGCAGCCGTTTCCGAGGTGTGGACATTAAGTGCGTTATCGCTTCGTCTTACGGGATCCACCTTAGGCGGCCAGCTGCGGCGCGGCGCATTTTAGCTCCCTATGACAATCGACGAGTAGCATTACAGAGCAGATGTGAACGCACCTATATAAAGCGGAGGAAAAGGCCGAGTGGTTTGTTTGATTATTAAAAGGATAGAAGATGACAATTAAAATCATCCACATTGGAGTCGGGGGTCGAGGTCGACATTGGCTGGAATACGTCGCGCAGCATCCTGACTTCGTCGCGGCCGCTTGTGTGGATGTGGACCAAAAGGCGCTAGAGTCGGCCCGTCGCGCCTCCGGGCAAGAGCACGGAAAATTCTTTACCAGCCTTGAAGAGGCTGTTGCGCAAACACAGGCGGACGCGGCGCTGATCACCAGTCCGTCGTTTCTCCATGGTCAACACGCGGTCCAGGCGCTTGACGCGGGCCTTGCCGTAATGGTCGAAAAGCCATTCGGGTGCAATCTGGCGGAGGCTCAAACCGTTGTCGACCGTGCGAAGGCCGGCGGCCGGCCAGTGATGGTGGCCGAAAATTTCCGATTCTTTCAAGCGGAGCGCACTTTGCGCCATATGCTGGACGAGGGCAAGGCGGGACGCATTACCGGCGTCGTTTGTGTCG
>JAICPS010000112.1 GCA_025929715.1 Anaerolineae bacterium
ACGAGGCATACAACTCGCCATGCGCGTTGGCATCCACACCGGCCCGGTGGTCGTGAGCCTGCTGGATGAACGGCGGGCAACGGACTTTGTCGTCGTCGGTGATACGGTCAACCTCGCCAGCAGGCTGCAATCGGCGGCGCCGGTCGGCGCCGTAATGATTTCCCACGACACTTACCGCCACGTGCGCGGCGTCTTTGACGTAAAATCCCTGGCGCCCGTCCAGGTCAAAGGTAAGCGTGAGCCGATCCAGGTTTACCTGGTGCAACAAGCCAAGCCCAAAGCCTTTCGCGTGATGACACGGGGCGTTGAAGGCCGCGAGACGAGGATGATCGGGCGCGACGCCGAACTGAAGCAGCTGCAGGAGGCGCTCTACGCAGCCTTGGAGGACCGCGAGCGGCAGTTTATCACGGTGGTCGGTGACGCCGGCATCGGCAAGTCACGCCTGCTATATGAGTTTGACAACTGGCTGGAACTGTTGCCTCAGCAAGTGCGTTTCTTCAAAGCACGCGCCGACCCTTCCATGCTTTATACGGCTTATTCACTGCTACACAGTTTCTTCACATTTCGATTCGACATTCAGGACAGCGATGAGGCGTCCACGGTAAGACGCAAGCTAGAAGACAGCGTAAGCGCCGCCTTCGCCAACGCGCCAGAAATGACAGAGGTCGATACCGAGGAAATCATAAGGGTGGCGCACTTCGTCGGTCATCTTGCTGGCTTCGACTTCGGTCCTGGCCCCTACATCGCCGAAGCAGCCCGAAATCTGCAGGGATTCCAGGCACAGGCGTTGCGTTACCTGGAACTGCTTTTTCGTGCACTGCTGGCTGAGCGGCCTGCGGTGCTACTCCTGGAGGATTTGCACTGGGCCGACGATAGTTCGCTGGACGCGCTCGGCCACTTAATTGAGACGCTGCACGATCAGCCGCTGGTGGCCATCGCTACCGCTCGCCCCGGCTTACTGACCCGGCGGCCACATTGGGGCGAAGGGCAGCTATACCACAAGCGCCTAGAGCTGAAACCGTTGTCGATGCGGGACAGCCGCGCCCTGGTGAGCGAAATCCTACAGAAAGTGGACGCTCTTCCCGACGCCTTGCAAGCGTTGATCATCAATCAGGCCGAAGGTAACCCCTTTTTCGTGGAAGAGCTGATCAAGATGCTGATTGAAGACGGCATTATCGCCAAAGGCGAACCACATTGGCGGGTTGACGTGCAGCGCCTGACGAATTTGCGCGTGCCGCCAACGCTCGTCGGCGTGCTGCAGGCTCGATTCGGCCGCCTGGACGCTGAAGAACGTTCCGTTCTTCAGCGCGGGGCCGTGATTGGACGCACTTTCTGGGATCGGGCCGTGGCCTTTCTCGGAGAGAGCGATATGGAGCTCGAAATGACGTCGAGGACATTGACCAGCCTCCGCGACCGGGAGATGATCTTTCGCCGCGAACAGTCCACCTTTGAGGCAACACAGGAGTACCTTTTCAAACACGCCTTGTTGCGCGATGTCACCTATGACAGCCTGCTCAAGCGACACAGACAAAACTATCACCGCCGCACCGCCGAATGGCTGGTTAAGGTAGCCGCACAGGGCCGTCGCGTGGACGAGTATGCCGCCTTGATCGCTAGACACTACGAGCAAGCAGCCGAAATAGAGCAGGCGGGAGAGTGGTACTGGCGCGCTGGACTTGTCGCCGCCAGTCGCTATGCCAATGGCGAGGCGGTTCACGCCTACGCTAAGGCGCTCGAATTGACGCCGGAAGGGGATGAAACGCGAAAATTCGAAATTCTCCTCGCGCGTGAAAAGGTTTACGAATTGCTGGGCGATCAAGAAGCGCGTCGCGAGGATTTACAGTCCCTTAGAGCCGTGGCGGAGAAAACGGACGACCTGAAGCGACAGGCTATGGTTGCGCTGCGAGAAGCTGCCTACGCTTTTTCGACGTCTAATTTCCCAGAGGCCGTCGCAGCAGCCCACAAGGCAATTTCACTGGCAGAAGATACACAGTCTTTGGGATTTGCCGAGACCAACGATATGGTGGCTGAAGGTTATTTGTTACAAGCCAACGCTCAAATACGTCAGGGAGCCTTTGAAACGGCCCGAGAACATGCGCAACGTGCTCTAGAATTAGCGCGTTTGCACGGCTGGGCGGCAATGCAGGCCAATAGTCTGCGCGCACTGGGTCTCATTATGTACTATCTGGGCAGCGCCCGTGAGGCGCGTGAGTACTTTGAACAGGCGCTTCACCTCTACGTGCAGGTCGGCGACCGCCAGGGAGAAGGCCACGCCTTGAACAATCTGGGCGGGGCCACGTTTAATCTGGGCGACTATGCCGGCGCGGAAGCATATTATAGCCGCTCACTACAACTTTGCCGGAAGATTGGCGACCGCCTTGGTCAGGGAAGGGCGCTCAATAATCTCGGCATTGTGTCGGTGAGTGGCGGCAAATACGACCAGGCTGAGGCCTACTATCTGCAAGGTCTGGCTATCTGCCGCGAGGTTGGCCAGCGCTCTTTTGTAGTGAGTGCGCTCGATAATCTAGGAAACCTGTCGCTCTACCGCTATCAATACACGCGCGCCCAACAATATTATCAGGAGTCGCTACAGGTGGCGCGCGAGATCGGCGACACCGTTTCCGGCAGCATTACGCTGCTCAACCTGGGTCGCGCCTGGCTGGCAATTGGCGGCTATGAAAGGGCCTGGGATGATATTCAGGAAAGCTTAGTCCTAAATCAAGGCGCACACCATGGCGAGTGCCATGCCCGGCTGGCCCTGAGCCACTATTATCTTGACCTGGGCGACGTGACGCGTGCGCACGAGGAGGCTCAAATGGCGCTCGAACAGGCTCAAGTCTACAACTTGCGCTCGGAAGAAGGCTGGGGCTTCCACTGCCGGGGAGAGGCCCTGGCTGCCCAGGCATTATTTGAGGCGGCCGAGGCCGATTTCCAGGCGGCGCTGGACATCCGCAGCGAGCTCGGCGAGTATGCGGAAACAGTTGAAAGCATGGCGGGGCTTGCCCACGTCGCTATGGCAAGAGGTAACCTGGACCGGGCTGAGGTCCATATAGAAGAAGTCTTGAGCAGATTGCAGCGGAAAGGTCTGCTCGGCTACAACCGGTTGGCGCGGGTACTTCTTACCTGCTACCAGGTACTGAACTCTGTGGGCGATCCCCGCGCCGCAGAACTGCTTGAGCAAGGTTACAATTGGTTGCAGACTCTCGCCGCAACGCTGGAAAATGAAACGCAGCGCCGCGCCTTCCTGGAGAGGGTCCCGGATCACCGCGACCTGCTGGCCGCCTGCTCAGAGAGCGAATGATCGACACACTTCTCGCCCGCCTACCGCTCTTTGCTTCGTTATCGTCCCCGGCTATTCAACTCTTAGCTCGGGCGCTACAGGTCATGCACTATCCTGAGGGAACGCTCTTGGTCCGCGAGGGCCAGATGGGCGAACGCTTCCGCATCATTCTTGAAGGGGAGGTCGAAGTAGTCAAAGCGCTGGAGACACCCGAAGCGCGCGTCCTGCGCGTACTGGGGCATGGGCACTTCTTTGGCGAAGTGGGGCTGCTCCTGGCGGACGGCCGGCGTTCCGCCAGCGTCCGTGCCCGTTCCGCAGTGCAACTTCTGGAGATGGGCCGCGCCGATTTTGAGACGCTACTGCAACAGCAGCCATCGCTTGGTCTGGCCATTTTGCGAGCCATCGTCGCCTGGATGCGCCAGAATGACGACGCTGTCATAGAAGAGCTGCAGAAGAACAACGTGGAGCTGATACGGGCTTACGGTGAGCTGCAGGCAGCCCAGGCTCAACTGCTAGAAAAGCAGCGCTTAGAGGTCGAGCTACAAACGGCTTATCGCATCCAGCAGCGCTTCTTGCCTAAAACATTGCCAGATGTACCGAATTGGCAAGTTGAGGCTTATTGGCAGCCGGCTCTGGTTGTGAGTGGCGATTTTTATGACTTTATCTCCCTGCCGGACAGGCGTTTGGGTATCGTCGTCGGCGACGTGACCGGCAAAGGCGTGCCCGCGGCCTTGATTATGGCTGTCACACATAGCATGTTACGGACGGCAGCCGAGCTGTACGCCTCGCCGGCGGCGATTCTACAGCGGGTCAACGATCTGCTTGTCGAGCAGCTAGAACCACTCATGTTCGTGACCTGCTGCTTCTGTATACTCGATCCGGTGCACGGGTCGCTCATCTATGCCAATGCCGGGCATCTCCCACCCTATCTGCAGACGACTCAGGATGCGGTTGAACTTCGCGCCACCGGCCTGCCGCTGGGCTTAATGCCTGGCATTTCCTATGACGAGAAAGCAGCGCAGCTTCAACCGGGTGATAACCTGATTCTTTATAGCGATGGCCTCGTGGAAGCTCACAACCCGCGGGGCGAAATGTTCGGTTTTCCTCGCTTGCGAGAGGCCCTTTCCCACCACGTCGACTGTCACGCACTCATCGCGGAGCTCACACGCCATTTGAGCTCATTTACAGGCGACAGTGGCAATCAAGAAGACGACGTGACCATCATAGCGCTGCAGCAGAACATACGAAATTGAGTTATAATCGCAGTCGTTGAATACGTCGCTTCCCTCCCTGCACAGCAACTAAAAACCCTATAGCTAAGGAGTCCGGACATGTCCTTTTCAGCACCAATTGGAACTGTCGAAGAACGAGAGTCAGGCAAGATCTGGCCGGGTCGATGGGAAGATGTAACCGGCTACGACAAGTTATATAGCCTGGGTTACCATACTGGAGCCGACTTGAATCTCAACTTTCCACACTGGGATGCTAATGCGCATTCCGACGTCTTCGCCATCGGCGACGGCACAGTGACGTTCGCCGACCTCTTTTCAACGCAAGAATGGGGGAAGCTCGTTGTTATCGATCACGGCACGGTCGACGGCAGACCGCTGTTCAGCCGTTATGGACATGTCGAAAACATCACGGTGTCGCCTAGTCAGCCTGTTGGCAGAGGTGAACCTATCGCGTCGGTAGGCAATGGCGAAGGGCTGTTCCCTTACCACCTTCATTTTGACATCTCTCTAACCGACATACTACGTTCCAAGCCTGGGCATTGGCCCGGTCATAGCAGAACGCTCGTGCACGCGCACTATGTCAATCCCCAGGAATGGCTGCAAGTGCACGTGACCGATGGCGTTACAAACCTGAACATCTTCATCGCTCAAGCATACTATGTCATCGCCACGCTTGGTTTACGGGTTCGCCAGAATCACAGTACTTCAGCGCTTCAGGTCGGTGTGCTGCCCTTCGGCTCTAAAGTGACGATAGACGATACAGCCACAGTCGAGCAAGACTCCTTCAAATGGGGGCGCGTCAGTGGCGGCGCGTTTAATGGTGATTGGTTGGCGATGGGTAAGGCAGACCAGAGTGAGACTTATTTGTCTAGATTTCCACCAGGCTAGACCATTTTGCCGCAGGCGCTTGACCAAGGGGAAAGCATGAATGCGCATTTGGCTGGAAAAACCTGATCGCCGGGGCAAAACGCTGGCGAGGTAGCCCGGCTGTTCATGGGCCAACAACCGGGCTATAATGCTCATGCACTTTACTCGTACGAATAGCGTTGCCGCAGGCACTAGCGGGTTGCATCATACGTAGCCCGGGAAGCCCCTTGCTTTAGCGAGTGGAGCCCTCACAGCACAGGAGGACCTTTTGGATACATGGATTGGCCAGGAAATACGGTTGCAAGACGGCCGCGAAAAAGTCACCGGCGCCGCCCGCTATACTCCCGACATCCGGCTTCATGGCTTGCTCTATGCCCGGCTGGTCACCAGCCAGATGGCCCATGCACAGATTGGGTCCATCGACACAACCGCAGCGCAGGACGTTCCCGGCGTCGTCCGAGTCCTCACTGCCGCCGACCTGCCGGACATCCCGCCTACCGGGCGCCATGCCTTGCTCCTGGCGCGCGGGCGGGTCATTTTCACCGGGCAGCCGGTTGCCCTGGTGCTGGCTGAGAGCGAAGCGGCCGCGGCCGATGGTGTCGAGCAAGTACTGGTCGACTATCAGCCCCTGCCGGCGGCGGCCACCATTGACCAGGCGCTGGCTGGCGATGCCCCACTCGTCTGGCCTGGCGGCGCTCCCGGCGCTTCTGAAGAGGCAGCCGCCCACGGCACCGATCTGGGAAAAGGCGACGGCGATGCCGGGCCGCCCAGCAACGTCACTTCGCGGCGCGAATTCCGCCGCGGTGACGTGGCTCAGGGTTTTGCCCAAGCCGACGTCGTCGTCGAGGAGACCTTCACCACCCCGGCCGTGCACCAGAGCTCCCTCGAGACCCACGCCGTCGTCGTCCAACCGGACCCGGCCGGCCAGGGGGTCACCGTCTGGACCAGCACCCAGGCGCCTTTCTACGTGCAGGAGCAGGTGGCCGAAACGCTTGGCGTACCGGCCACGGCCGTCCGCGTGGTGCCCATGACCGTTGGCGGGGCATTTGGAGCCAAGTTTCTGCTCTACGAGCCCCTCGCCGCTCTGGTAGCGCGCATAACCGGACGGCCGGTTGCCCTGGTGCTGACGCGCATGGAAGAAATGCTGGCCGGCATTCCGGCATTGCCATCCCGTATCCACCTTAAGCTAGGCGCCAAAGAGGACGGCGCCCTGCTGGCCCTGGAAGGCAAGGCCGTCTTCGACGCCGGCGTCTACCCCGGCACACCTGCCGGTTTTGTCTGCACACTCATCGCCAACAGCTACCGCATCCCGCACGTCGCCCTTGAGGGCTTAGAAGTTTTGACTCATAAGCCGTCCAACGGCGCCTACCGCGCCCCTGGAGCGCCGCAAGGCTTCTTCGCGCTGGAAAGCTTGGTCGATGAAGTGGCCCGGCGCCTGCAAATCGATCCGTTGGCATTGCGGCTGCAAAACGTCTCCCGTCCGGGAGATGCGCGGATCCAGGGCGGCGAGTGGCCGGGCATGGGCAGCGTCGAAGTGCTCGAGGCCCTTCGACAACATCCTGCCTGGCAGCAGCGGCAAAACGCGCGGCAGGCCGGCCGCGGCGTGGGCCTCGCCCTGGGCTGGTGGCCTGGCGGGACTGAGCCTGCGGCGGCCGTTTGCCAGCTCGCCCGCGACGGCCGGCTGCAGCTTCATCTGGGCTCGGTGGACCTGACCGGCACTTCGACCGGTTTCGCGATCATGGCCGGAGAGGCATTTGGCATCAGCCCCGAAGAGGTTAAAGTGATCAACGGTGATACCGACAGCGCCCCCTATGCCGGTGGGGCTGGCGGCAGCAAGATCACCTACACCGTCGGCCCGGCGGTTATCGCCGCCGCGCGCGAGGCGCGCGCCCAGGTGTTGGAAATAGCCGCCGAAGAATTTGAAGTCGACCCCGCCGATCTAGAAATCGTCGACGGAGCGGTGCAGGTGCGCGGCGTGCCCGACCGCAGCCTGCCCCTGGCCGACCTGGCCGCAGAGACAATGCAGTTTGGCGGCAAATACCGGCCGGTCCTCGGCCACGGGCGCCATGCCGAAACCCGAACCGCGCCGGCATTTTGCGCTCAACTGGCGGAAGTCGCCGTGGACGAGGAGACCGGCGAGGTTGTCGTCCACAATCTGGTCGTCGTCCAGGACGTGGGCCGTGCTATTAACCCGCGGGGCGTGCGCGGCCAGATGATGGGCGGCGCTACCCAGGGCCTGGGCTGGGCGCTGTACGAGGATATGGCTTATGACGAAGCCGGCCAGCTACTGGCTGCTAACTGGGCCGAGTACACCGTCCCGCATTTCGCTCAGGCGGCGCGTAAGCTGGAAACGGTCATCGTGGAAGTCCCTTCCGAGCACGGCCCGCTAGGCGCGCGCGGGGTGGGCGAGCCACCGATCATTCCCACAGCCGCGGCCGTGGCCAACGCCATTGCCGACGCCACCGGCGCCCGCGTGGTCGATCTACCCATGACGCCACCCAGGATCCTCGCTGCCATCGGCCGCGCCTGAGCAAAGTTCCCTCGACGCTACCGCCGCTCGCCGATGCCAGGAACACCCACAACCATCTACTCCCGCGGCCGACGCTGCTGTGCGCCAGCCGCTAATCGCGCGGTCTATACTGCCCAGTTGCTTGCCCGTCGCAGCGACTCAACTTTAGCACCCGCGCTCTGTAAAACCAGGAGTTGCAACTTGAATAAATAGGTTCATACTAATGAAAATGAGCAAGCAAGAAGGCGTCTACTCAAGCGGGAACGAGCACACCATCCTGGAGCTGTTTTCCAGCCAGTGGAAAAAATACCAGGATAACTTGATGGCTGCGCTTGTGACGCTCACACCAGAGCAACTTCAACTGCGGCCAAAAGCGAACCTCCTCTCCGTGGGAGAGTTAGCCCAACACATTATTGCCGTACGCGTCTACTGGTTTCACGGCCTTCTGGGTGAAGGCGGCCCGGAGATTGCCGGTTTTGCGCTCTGGGACGAACCAGGCGCGCCGGAGCGGACAGCCGCCGAACTGGTGGAGGGACTGGACCTGAGTTGGAAGCTCATGGCCGAGGCGCTGGCGCGTTGGAGCGCGGCCGACATGCAGCAGACCTTCCTCTACCATTTTGAGCAACGTAGTTCCGAGGTCTCTCGGACTTGGGTCGTGTGGCATGTACTCGAGCAGAACCTGCACCACGGCGGTGAGTTGACGGTCACGCTCAATCTGTACGGCCTTGAGGCGCCCGACCTCTAGGTAGACACCGGATTGTCGGCTAAGAATTTACGCCGAGGAAAGCATGAATACGGATTTGGCTGGAAAAACCTGTCTGATTACCGGCGCAAATTCCGGTATCGGCAAAGCCACGTCGACGGCGCTCGCCGCGGCGGGGGCCACTGTGGTGATGGTTTGCCGGGACCGCGGCCGTGGCGAAGAAGCGCGGACCGAAATCGTCGACAAGAGCGGCAACCAGGACGTAGATCTCCTCATTGCCGATTTGTCTTCGCAAGGCTCCGTCCGTGCGGCCGCCGCCGATTTTCGCAGCCGCTATGACCATCTGCACCTACTGGTCAACAGCGCGGCTGTCTTCCTCACGCAGCGGCGTCTCAACGACGAGGGGTTGGAGATGATGTTTGCCACGAATCACCTGGGGCCCTTCCTCCTCACCAACTTGCTGCTTGATGTGTTGGAGCACAGCACCCCGTCACGCGTGATCACGGTGACTGCCCCTTCCACCACCCGGATCAACTTCGAAGACCTGCAGGGAGAGCAGAAGTTCAATGCGACCCACGCGTTTGGAGCGACCAAAACGGCAAATCTCCTCTTCACCTATGCGCTTGCGCGCCGGCTCAAGGAACCTGGCATGACTGCCAACGCCTGCCATCCGGGCCTCGTCCGTACCAACCTGATGCGCCATGCGGCTATGCCCATGCGCCTTTTGCTACGCTTCCTAAACCTGTTTGCCGCCAGTCCCGAGACTGCCGCTAAAGGTCTGCTGGTAGCGGCCTCTTCCCAGGAATTTGAGCATGTTACCGGCCAGTTCATTCACAATGGCCAAGTAATCGAGGCTCCACATATCGACGACCTCGCGGCTCAGGAACGACTCTGGCAAGTCAGCGCAGAACTAACCGGTCTAAATAGAACCGGCGCAAGTCAAACTGTGCCGGCATCCAGCCGTCCCGCATGAGTCTGCAGAGCTATCACACAAGCATTGCAACTTCGGGCATCGGCTGGCGCTATTAGACCGAGGATTATCTTGTGCTAACGCCAGTCACGGGCGACTGCCCTCTCAGGGGTGAATGGATTACCCCGAACACCCCTGGAACGAAAGTTCCGAGCCAGGGTACGCTGTCTACGTCCACGCTAAAACTGGCTCGAACTAGACGATTTTGATAGGCCTATGGCAGGCAAGTTCTGGTCTTCTTTAGACAGCACTGCCATAGCCGGAGAACTCAGAGTCAGAGTCTTCGAGTTGAGGAGCATCATTCCCCGGCTATAGATAGTGATGTTGGTCAATTTCAGCAAATAGCTGATCTAATTCAGAACTGATATTCACCGCAACTCACATCTTCTGCCAATCATCTTCGGCAACGCCGTCAAAGGGATCGGAGTAACGGATTGGCTTACTGCGCAGCGGATAGCGCGTCACGTCATTCTTCACCGCATAATCGATATCTGAACGTAACGTTGCGGCGGCAAAAGCAAACGCCGCCTGCACGCCTTCCCGCGTCAAGCGAGGATGCGCCTCAAGCAATTGCTCCACCGTCTCGCCGGCAGCCAACTTATCGAGAATCAATTCAACCGTGATCCGAGTACCGCGAACGACGGGCTTACCGATCAGACTTGTGGGTCAGAGACAATCAGGTTTGTATCCACGCCAATCTTCTTCCAACAACAGAGTTAACACACCAGATCATAACATACTGTTTCTGCGACTCCCGCCGTCTGCCATGCGCCGTCCGCCGTCCGCCCCTCTACTCCCTCGGCCGATACTGCAACGCCTCCGCCAAATGCGCCGGCTGAATCTCCCCCTCCTCCGCCAGATCCGCAATCGTCCGCGCCAGCTTCAAAATGCGGTGAAACGCCCGCGCTGACAGGCTCATCTGTCGCATCGCGCTCTTCATCAACTGCTTCCCGGTCGCGTCCAGCACACA
>JAICPS010000678.1 GCA_025929715.1 Anaerolineae bacterium
ACTATGAAGCGAATGTGTCTGCTGTTCGTGAAGCGCTGGGCGAGGAAGCATGGGAGGCGGCATGGACCGAGGGGTATGCTGTGACGCTGGAGGAAGCTGTGGAATTGGGCCGGAGTGTGGCTGGCGCGCATTGGTGGCAGTCGTCGCTGCAGCAAAATTCAAATGAATCGGTGGAGCCGTTGACCCGGCGCGAACAAGAAGTTGCAGCGCTGGTTACGGCGGGCCTGGCAAACCGCGAGATCGCGGATGAGCTGGTGCTCAGCGTGCGCACGGTGGAGGGGCACGTGAGCAATCTATTGGCAAAGCTGGGTTTCCAATCACGGTCGCAGATTGCCGCCTGGGGAGTCAGGGCGGGGCTACTCGACTCAGGTGCCCGGCACTTTTAAAGCGCCGGGCACCTCGTCAAGTGAAATCAGGTGGTCCTCGCGCAATAAGCACGTGTTTTCACGGTGTTGCTCCCCCCTTTTCTCCTCTAAAGTGAAATCAAACTGATTCGGCAGGCGTAGATTCTTCGGCCAGACGGCCTCAGAATGACGAAAAACGGAGGGCTTATGCTCAAAGCAGAGCAGTTTGTCTTACGCACGGTGACTGAAAATGACCTGCCCGCGATGCTGACACATATCAACAATCTTGAGAACAAGGGCGACTACTATCCACGCTCGCTGCGCTCGGAAGTGCGCTTTCGCAAGTTGTTTGAGGAAGACGGTATGTGGGCCCAGAACGAGGGCGTACTGTTGATTGTCGATGACAACGATGCGATTTTGGGGCACATCGAGTTTTTTCAGCCCGTTCATTATCTAAACGCCTACGAAATCAGCTACCTGATCTACGATGTCGCCGCGCGGGGGAAAGGAATTGCTACCGAGGCGTTGGCCGTGCTCGTGCGCTTTCTCTTTGACACGAAGCTAATAAACCGCATTCAGTTGATCATCCACCCCGATAACGCGGCCTCGCGCAGAGTGGCGGATAAGTGCGGTTTCGTGCACGAAGCGACGTTACGTGGCGCGTGGTTCAACTACGGAACGCACCACGACGTCGAAGTTTATTCAGTGTTACGCCATGAAATCTATGGCGATTCAGCAGAATAAGGAGGTTTCCATGTCTCACGAAAATATGACGGAAATGGAGCACGAGCAACATGCTCACTGTGGACCCGGCTACGCCACACCGGCGGAGGCCATGAAGGCAGAACGGGAGAAGGTTCTTTACGTAGTTGCATTGTACGTGGGGACCGGGGTCGAGGCGCCAGATTATCTGGCGACCGTAGACGTGGATCCAGGGTCGCCTACCTATTCGCAAGTGATCCACCGCACGGTGATGCCGAACGTGGGCGATGAGCTGCATCACTTTGGCTGGAATGCGTGTAGTTCGTGCCATGGCGATGAGCACAAGTCGCGTCGCTATCTGATCGTTCCCGGCTTCCATTCCAGCCGCATCCACATAGTGGACACAATCGACGAGCGGGCGCCAAAGCTGCACAAGGTTATCGAACCGGAAGAAGTGAAGCGCAAGACCAACCTCAGCGCCCCGCACACGGTGCATTGTCTGGCGGACGGGCGCGTGATGATCGCCATGCTGGGCGACGCCGAGGGTCACGGGCCCGGCGGCTTTTTGCTGCTGGACGACGACTTCGACGTTGCCGGGCGTTGGGAACAGGAGCGCAACGGCATGCAGTTCAACTACGACTTCTGGTACCAGCCGCGCCACAACGTGATGGTCAGCAGCGAATTGAGCGCGCCGGTGACCTATTATCCTGGCTTCAACCTGGACGACGTCGCCGCGGGATTGTACGGGCAGCGCATCCACTTCTGGGACTGGGAACAGGGCCGGATTACACAGAGCGCGGATCTGGGCGAGGAGGGGCTTGTGCCGCTGGAAGTCCGCTTCTTGCACAATCCCGACAGCACGCATGGCTATGTGGGCGCGGCGCTGAGCAGCACTCTATGGCACTGGTCAAGGAACAACGGCAGCTGGCAGGTAGATAAGGTGCTGGGCATTCCGCCTGTCGAGGTTGAAGGATGGCCGTTCCCGGTGCCGTCTCTGTTGGTTGACATGCTGATCTCGATGGACGACCGCTATCTCTACCTGGCAAACTGGCTGCACGGCGACGTGCGGCAGTATGACATTAGCGAGCCACAACGGCCGCGATTGACGGGCCAGGTGTGGCTCGGGGGCGTGTTGGGTGAGACGCCGCTGGAAGTGCGGGGTCAAAAGCTCGGCGGTGGACCCAACATGATCCAGCTCAGCCTGGACGGCAAGCGACTCTACGTCAG
>JAICPS010000108.1 GCA_025929715.1 Anaerolineae bacterium
CTACTATCTGCTTCGTGCGGAAATGAGTTATTGGCAGCACGTTGGCGATCACAGCCAGGCATTAGAGTGGAATCAGCGGGCGTTGGAGGCAGCCGAGACCGTTCCACAACGCTTGCGACTAAAGAGCGTCGCCGCCGCGATCCACCAGGAGGCCGGAGAGACGGCGCAGGCAATGCAGGCTTACAAAGAGGCGCTGCACTTCGATGCCAATAACGCCTGGTTATGCCATCAGATCAGTCTGATTGGCTATGAGCTCGAAGAATTCGAAGAAGCGGTCCGGTTTAACGAACGCGCGCTAAATTTGCAGCCCGATTTTGCCGAAGCGCGGCAATTGAAGGAAATCCTGGCGGAGCGCAATCGCTCATCGGGTTTTTTGGGGCGTTTGTTTAGTTGATAACTTCGGCCGTCATCGTAGCGTAAGCCGCCGGCTTGCGCAGGGCACAGGCTGGAAGCCTATGTTACGGATTGAACCCGTCCAGGAATGCCAGCACCCACTCGCGCACCTCATCTTTGGAAAGGTCGCTAGTGTCTACGTATAGATCGCAGTGTTCGCGCGCGTGCGCCAACCGGGCGGCTTGCTCCCGCAAACGCTCGGGCCCCCAGTCGATATAGGGCCGTCGCGCCTTCGCCGCTGCGTAGTCCACGTCCAGAAAGATCAGCACGTCAGGCTGCGAAATACGCTCCCACATTTCCGGCACATACGAATGCTCCTGAACCACGTGCCGCGCCTCGAACCCGTCGGCCCGCAAGGCATTGACCAGCTCGGTCTTGCCAGAAACACAGGGGCCGACGACGGCGATGCGGGGCGTCATAACGGCAGTCTCCCACTTAATCTCCGTACGTCATCATCTCCCACCCTTTCCTTCACCAACACGGCAACGACGCTGATGTCGTCGCGTGGGCGGCCTTCGTCCATGTCCAGCGCCTCGCGTAATAGGCGGTCGGCAATTTGCTGTGGATCCGCGACGCCTTCCTCAAGGTAGCGGCGCGTGGCCGCGGGTGGGTCGAAACAGTTCTGTCCATGCCAGCTTCCGGCGTGGCGCAAGCCGTCGGTGTAGGCGATTACCAGGGGACCGACTTCGATGGGGATCTCGGTGATCACCGGCTTTGTGTTGCGCCGCGTACCGATCGATTCTGAGGGCTCGTCTAGCAAGAATAGCCCGCGCTGCGGCGTGTGCACGATCACGGGTGCGGCGTTATTGCGCGAAATGACCAGGGTCTCCGAGACGGCGTCCACCGAGACAATGTTGAGCGTCGCGCTTACCTTGCCGCCACGATAAGTGAAAAGGTAATCGTGCGCCGCTCGGGCAGCTGCCCCGTCGCGCACGCCTTCCGCCAGCAACTGGATCGCCTTGCGCGCCACAATGTTGCTGATCTTCTTCGCCGCCCGGCCGCTGCGCTGGCCATCGACGAGGACGAGCGACAGGCCACCGAGTGGGCGCTCGATCATCTCCACGGTGTCGCCGCTCTCGCTGCTGGCCCATTTACTAATTTTGGCGACGGCGAATCGAACTTCCAAGCTTCAGTCTCCAAGGCGCGGTACGGAAACCGCGACTACTGCTGCAACCGCCAATCCAACGCGCTGTGCCGTTCCGTGACGCGGTTATTGCGCACGGCGAGGGCGATAGCCTTGCGTGCCCCTGCCAACACGACCAGTTCTCTGGCCCTGGTCACAGCCGTATAGAGCAAGTTGCGCTGCAACATCATGTAATGCTGGGTAATGATCGGCATCACCACACAGCGATACTCCGCGCCCTGGCTTTTGTGCACGCTGATGGCGTACGCGTGGGTCAACTCGTCTACTTCCAGAAAATCGTAGACCACCGGCGCGCCGTCTACACTGACGGTCATTGTCTGCTGCAGCGGGTCCAGCGCCGTCACGCGCCCAATGTCGCCATTATAAACGTTCTTATCATAGTTATTGACCGTCTGCATCACCTTATCGCCCACGCGAAAGACGCGTCCCGAGAGGCGGCGTTCTGCTTTGCTCGCCGAGGGTGGATTGAGCGCCGCCTGCAAGCGGTCGTTCAGGTTGTTGACCCCCACGCTGCCGTTGTACATTGGGCTCAACACCTGGACGTCGTCCATGGGATCGAAGCCGAACTTCTGGGGAATGCGACGCCGCACAACGTCCACGACCAGTTCCAGCAGCTCGTCGGGTTCTTCCTTCACAAAGAGGAAGAAGTCCTCCGCGCCCTTCGGCGTAAGCGGCATTTGCCCCTGATTGATACGGTGCGCGTTCTGCACGATCAGGCTACCCGCGGCCTGGCGGAATATCGTCTCCAGCCGCACCACGGCCGCCACGCCGGAATCGATGAGGTCGCGCAGCACGTCTCCCGCTCCCACCGAGGGCAGCTGGTCGACATCGCCTACCAGCAGCAGGTGGCTGTCAGGCCCTATGGCCTTCAGCAGCGAATTGGCCAGCACCAGGTCCAGCATGGAGCTTTCGTCGACGACCAACATATCGGCGTCGATGGGATTGTGCTCGTGGCGCCCGAACCCTTCGCCCGGCTTGAACTCCAGCAGGCGGTGAATCGTCTTCGCCTCGCGCCCGGTGGCCTCTGCCAGCCGCTTCGCTGCACGCCCTGTGGGAGCCGCCAGCGCGTAGCTGTGCCCGCCGCGGTCCAGCAGATCCAGCAGCGCGCGCAATGTCGTCGTCTTGCCGGTGCCCGGTCCGCCGGTGAGGATGGTTACTTTGTGGGTGATGGCGGTTTGGATGGCGGCGTATTGATGGGGGGAGAGGGGAGAAGAAGACATTGGAGATTGGAGATTGGAGATTTTTCTTTGTATCACGTGCAAACGGGTAGTGGGGTGGTCCACCATGCGGCGCACCCGGTTGGTGACGCCGATTTCGGAGTAGTAGAAGGGGGTCAGGTACACGGCGCGTTCTTCTTTGACGCTGGTAGCTGTGGCCGTAGCGTGCCCCGGCTGGGTTGCCGAGTCTCTGTTGACGCTGGCGTCCCCGCCGATCTCATACGTAATTGTGTCGCGCTTGATAAACTCTTCTGTCTCCAGGGCTTCAATCACCGACGTGATCTTTTCCTGGGTTAGACCCAGGATTTCCGCGGCTTCCGGCTCAAGCTCTTCCTGCGGCACGTAGACGTGTCCTTCTTCCGCCATGCGGTTGAGTGTGTAGGCAATACCCGCTTCGATGCGCCCCGGGTCGTCGTGGGCCAGGCCCAGCGCCTGCGCAATCTTGTCGGCCGTCTTGAAACCGATGCCATAAACGTCCTGCACCAGGCGGTAGGGCGTGGTTTGCACGACGCCAAGCGCCTCGTCCCCGTATTTCTTGTAGATTTTGATCGCCAAGGCAGTGGACACACCGTGCGATTGCAAGAATATCATCACATCCTTGATCGCTCGCTGCTCTTCCCACGCTTTTTTGATGCTATCGATGCGCTTGGGTCCGATGCCCAGGATCCCGCGCAGCCGCTGCGGTTCGTCGTCGATGACGTCCAGCGTCTCCTCGCCGAATTTGTTCACGATGCGCTCGGCCATCACCTTGCCCACGCCGCGAATCAGGCCCGAGCCCAGATAGCGTCGGATACCTTCGACGGTCGCCGGCAGCGCCTGCTCGCACATCTCCGCCTGAAACTGGCGCCCGTACTCCGCGTGGTTGGTCCAGCGGCCGCTAAGGCGCAGCCACTCGCCGGGATTGACCTCCGGCAGGTTGCCGACTACCGTGATCAGCGCGTCACGCCCCGCGGCATACTTAAAGGCCAGCATCCCGCGCGAATCGGGATTGAGGCGGATCACGGAGTAACCGTTTTCGGGATTGTAGTAGGTCACGCGCTCGACGGAGCCGCTGATCTGATCTGACGTCGTCATATCTCTATTTTACCCGAGAGCAGGCGAATGTACCTCTATATGACCTCCGGCTGCAACGTGTTGGCTGCGTTCAAGCGGATGTTGCCTGCGTTCAAGGCGTTAGCGCGGCGCCTCGCTAGGATAAGGCTCAGAGCCAATGATTTTTATGAGCCCACCAAGGAGAGGAAAATGAACAAGTTTCGCATTTCTGCCATGATTGTTGTTCTGACGCTTGTACTTTTGGTTCTGGCAGCATTTGTGACGCCGGCGCAGGCCAATGCCGTCGTCGCTTCCGCTTCCGGCAACAGCCAGCTCGAGATTGAGAATATGTTTGGATTGGAGTTGATCGACGTACGCGTATACGCCTTTCAGGTAAAAGAGCTAGCCGACGGCACGGTCCAAGGCAGCTACGTGCACCGCTCACTCGACGACGGGGTGCCTTTTCACGTTAGCGGCCCGCTTACCTGCCTGAACGTGCAGGGCAACCGCGCCTGGGTCGGTGGCTTCATCGACGCCAGCAGCGACCCGGGACTGGTAGGAGCGGAGATGTGGTTTCAGGTGCAGGACAACGGCGAGGGAACCAGGGGTGATCCCGACTGGACCACGCTGATCGGCGCATCCTTCGAGGAAGGTTCAGCCCAGGAATACTGTGATGACGCGCCAGAAGTGAACTTCCCCTTTGACATTGAGCATGGCAATATCCAGGTTAGACCAAGGGATTAGACTCGCAGCATCTAATTGCCGCCTAGCAAGTTGTTTCGCGACGGTACTGACCGGGCGTCAGGCCAATCTGGCGCTTGAATGCGCGAGTAAAGTGGCTCTGATCGGCGAAACCGGCTGCTAGCGCAACGTCGCCAATGGCCTGCTCTGTAACAGTTAGCTGTGTAGCAGCCCATTCGAGTCGCAATCGCCTTAGATATTCACCCGGCGAGTAGCCAAGTTGCTCGCGAAAGACACGCGCCAGATGTACCGGATGCACCCCAACGGTCGTTGCCAGGTCGCCGATTCGAACGTTGGAGGAGAATTGTTCGTGAAGATAGGCTTGCGCCTGATATAGCCACGGCGGGCGGCCTAGATTCTCCTCCTGCCGCGCCTGTCGTCGCGCCGCGTGAACCAGGAGTTCCAGGACGAGCCCTTCGACGGCTAACGGCGAAAAATCGTCAGGACTTTGCACTTCGCAATTGATTCGCCAGGCCGTCGAAGTAATATGCACGTCGCGAAAATTCTGGATTCTGCCGAATAAGGCGGCGCAGGGCTGTAACAGATCGTCGACAGGGCATCTGGGTTCGATAATCAACATACGCGCCCCCTGGCGAGTGAATCGCGCTTCGTGGCGCTCTTCGGGCGGCATTGTGACGACGCTGTTTGATGGGGATTCATAACTTTTGCCCGAAAAATCCTTCTCCAGACCACCTTCCAACACAATCGAGCATCCTGCTCGCTCATGGCTGTGAGGCGCGAGTTGCAATAAGGGCGGAAAGTACGCGCCAAGTACTCGGAAACTGCCAACTTCCATACACGCCACGTGACTGCTCCCGTTGCGGAAAGAGCTTAATTCAGTAAGCATTTTTCCTCCACGCTTGAACGTCGGACCGTCGACCTATTAGCAGTGTAAGACGCCGGGCATATGGTGTCAAGCAAGTGTCATATTGGTGTCACGATCTGGGACGCCGTTCGGCGGATACTGTATTTTTTACAAGCGCGGTCCCCTTGCCGACCAGAAGCATCAAATTTGCGCGCCGCAAGCAATCGTGCTATATTTTACCATTGGCCCGCTGCCGTGCGGGCTCTATTTTTGCATGCATTTGCTCTAGTTGAAGGATGCGGAGGACCACCTCATGTCTGACCTACTGATCAAGGCGATGGAAGCGCCTGATAACGAGAATATTCCCGAGCTGCGCGTCGGAGACGACGTAACGGTTCACTTGCGTATTGTAGAGGGCGACCGCCAGCGGATTCAGATGGTACGCGGCACGATTATCCGCCTGCCTGGCGGCGGCAATAATGCCAGCGTCACCGTGCGCCGTGTTGCCGCAAATGGAATCGGCGTCGAACGCACCTTCCTGATGCGCTCGCCTCTGATCGAAAAGATTGAGGTGCACCGGCACGCACACGCCCGCCGCGCCAAACTTTATTACCTGCGTGACCGTACCGGCAAGTCGGCCCGCCTGCGCGAGAAGCGCCTTAACTGAGTAACAGAGGCGTGAGCAATCGTCCCCTGATTGGCTGCGCCACCTACCGCAAGACGGTGGACCAGGTACCGCCTATTGAGGTCTATGGCCTGATGCCGGCCTACATCCAGGCCGTACTGGCGGCCGGCGGTCTGCCGGTACTTATTCCCCTGGGCCTTTCTACCGAAAATTTGCAGGCGTTGTTTGCGCGCCTGGATGGCGTTCTCATCCCGGGCGGTGGGGACGTGGAACCGGCGCAGTACGGCGGGAATAATGACGATCCGACAGTTCGGGACGTCGATGGTCTACGCGACCGGTCGGAGCTGACACTCATCCGGCACGCGCTACGGACAGACACACCATTGTTAGCTATTTGCCGCGGCTTGCAGATATTTAACGTGGCGCTCGGCGGTAGTTTGTGGGAAGACATTCACAGCCAGATGCCGGGCGCCATGCGTCACGATTACTTGGAGAACGGCCGGCGCGATCTTTTGACACACGAAGTCTCCCTGCAACCCGGCTCGCTAATCCATAATATCCTCGGCGCCGACCACATTCCGGTCAACAGTCTGCACCACCAGGGCATTCGCGCGTTGGCGCCCGATCTGTGGGCGACTGCCACGGCCCCGGACGGCCTGATCGAAGCTGTGGAGGTCGCCGGTCACCCCTTTGCGCTGGGCGTGCAGTGGCATCCCGAGAATATTTTGCAGGCAGAACCGCGCATGAGCTGCCTCTTCGAGCAGTTTGTGGCGGCGGCGGACGAACTAGGACGCAGATAAAAGCTGATGAACGCAGAGGATCCAAATCTGTGTTTATCTGCGTCATCGCCCGACCTTCTGTCGGACGCGTCCCATTTAGCGTCCGGACCTATCGCCGTTTTCGACAGCGGCGTGGGCGGCCTGTCGGTGCTGCGCCACCTGCGCGCCCTTTTGCCCGCCGAAGACCTGATTTACCTCGCCGACCAGGCGCACGTGCCCTACGGTCCGCGCAGGGCCTCCGAGATTCAGTCCTTTTCGCGATCAATTACTCAGTTTTCTCTCGATCGGGGAGCCAAAATGATCGTCGTAGCTTGCAACACGGCGACGGCTGCGGCGCTCGACGACCTGCGCGCCACTTTTGCGCACCTGCCTTTTGTCGGTATGGAACCGGCCGTCAAGCCCGGCGCGGCCACCACGCGCAGCGGTAAGGTAGGTGTGCTGGCTACGGCGGGCACCTTTGAAAGCCAGCGCTATGCGGACCTTATGGCCCGTTTTGCCCAGGGCGTTGCGCTCTACGAGAATCCTTGCAACGGCCTGGTGCCACTCATCGAGGCCGGAGAACTGGACGGTGCGGAGACCCGAACTCTTCTGGAAAGTTGCATGCGCCCCATGCTGGAGGCGGGCGTAGACACAATCGTGCTGGGCTGCACGCACTATCCATTCGTCCTTCCCACCATCCACGCCATCGCCGGCCCTAATGTTCGTATCATCGATCCGGCTCCGGCGGTGGCTCGCCAGGCGCTGCGAGTTTTGCGAGAGCACGGGCTTTTGGCTCCCGCGGAACAGCAGGGCAGCATCCAGGCGTACACGAGCGGCGACCCTGAACGCCTGGCGCAGATGTCAGAGACGTTGTTGGGTTTCGAACTACGGGTAAGGGGATTCTGCTGGGATGGGCTGGAGCTGGATAGGGCTGAAGATTAAGTCAGAATTCGGTATATTACTATGATAACAGATTATTGGTTACAATATTAGCATTATGCCCACGGCCGATCTTACTCCCCCCGAATATTATGCTCGCCGCGAAGCGGAACGATGGATGGGCCAGTTTTTACGTTATCTCAAGAGCATGCAACAATAGCTGTGAAGCGACGCAACGCCGAGCGTTGGCGGGCCATCGAGGCCCGGCTGGGCAGAGAAATGAATATCTGGCTGGCGACGGTGCGCGAGGACGGGCGACCGCACCTGGTGCCGATGTGGTTCGTGTGGTTGGGGGAGCTGCTCTATGTTTGCACGGGAAAACACTCACAAAAGTTCAACAATCTGCGCGATAATCAGAACGTGGCGCTGGCGCTGCCCGATACCGGCAGTGTCGTGATCGTCGAAGGCGAAGCCCACGCCGCCGATCGCGCCACGACCGAGACCCTGGCCGAATATTTCTATAACAAGTACGAGTGGGATTTTCGCTACGATACGGCCGCGGACTGGCGGCTGATAGAAGTGACGCCGCATAAGATTATGGCCTGGGGCGACGGTTTTGACGCGGACGGCACGCGCGTGCTGTGAGGCTGACGCTGGCGCCAAGACAACGCTAACGCGGCGCGTGCGACTTCTTACATGAATCCTATTGTGTTTTGCTATACTGAATCCGTTTAGAGGTAAACAACGATGGTGGGAGAGCCATCATGAGCACAGGAAAAAATACCGATTGGAAATCGTTCACCGTTAATAAGTGGTGACCGCATACCGTTTATTTGAGGAATAACGGTTATCTTAGGAGATAACTATGAGATTTGATAGATTCACCGAGCGTGCTCAGGACGCCGCGGCGCGGGCCTATGAAATTGTGCAGCGCTACAGCCACACTCAGGTGGACACCGAGCACATGTTCCTTGCTCTGCTGGAGCAGAATGACGGCGTCGTGCCGCAGATCCTGGAGCACCTGAACGTCGACGTATCGCGAATGGAAGGACGCGTTGACGAGGAGCTGCGCAACAGTCCTAAGGTGTCGGTCTATGGCGGCGGCGTGGGCCAGATTTTCTACACGCCGCGCATCCGCACGATCCTGGAGCTGGCGCAGGGTGAGGCTAACCGACTAAAAGACGAGTTTATTTCAACCGAACATATCTTCCTCGCCGTAATGAGCGAGCGAAATACACCTTCTGCGCGCATTCTGCAGGAGTTTAGCATCACGCGCGAACGCGTGATGGAAGCCATCAACTATCTGCGCGGTGGGCAGCGCGTCACGGACCGTCAAGCCGAGAGCCGTTACCGCACGTTGGAAAAGTACAGCCGCGACCTGACACAGTTAGCCAAAGAAAAGAAGTTAGACCCGGTGATTGGCCGTGACGACGAAATTTTGCGCGTCATCCAGGTGCTCAGCCGCCGCACCAAGAACAACCCGGTGCTGATCGGCGAGGCCGGCGTCGGTAAGACGGCAATCGTGGAAGGGTTGGCGCAGGAAATTATCAACAACGACGTGCCCGAAAATTTGCTCAACAAGCGCGTCGTTTCGCTCGACCTCGGCGCTATGATCGCCGGCAGCCGTTTCCGCGGCGAGTTCGAGGAACGCCTGAAGGCGGCAGTGGAAGAGATCCAGAACGCCCAGGGCGAGATTATTCTGTTCATCGACGAGCTACACACTGTGGTCGGCGCCGGTGCGGCGCAGGGCGCTATGGACGCCAGCAACATGCTGAAGCCGGCGCTGGCGCGCGGCGAGCTGCAATGTGTGGGCGCGACGACGCTCGACGAATACCGCAAGTTCATTGAGCGCGATAGCGCGCTCGAGCGACGCTTCGCCCCGGTCTTTGTGGACGAGCCGTCCGTAGAAGAAACCATCGAAATGCTGCACGGCCTGCGCAATCGCTACGAGGCGCACCACAACGTCAGCTTCTCCGACGAGGCGCTGACCGCCGCGGCCAAGCTGTCCGCGCGCTACGTCACCGACCGCCAGATGCCTGATAAGGCCATCGACCTGATTGACGAGGCAGCTGCCAAGCTGCGCGTTGCGCTGCATACGCTGCCGGGCAAACTGAAAGATATGAAGGCCGCCCTGGACAAGATCACGGCGGAAGAGGAAGAGGCGCACACCGTGCGTGACTACGAGCGCGCCGCCAACAAGCGCGCCGATCGCCTGCGCATGGAAGGCGAGTTCGCCGCCAAGCGCGAGAGCTGGCAGTCCGAGCAGAAGCTGGACGAAGTCGTGGACGCAAACGATATCGCCGAAGTTGTGGCTTCCTGGACTGGCATTCCGGTGACACAAATGATGGAAACAGAGGCCGAAAAGCTGCTGCGCATGGAAGAACGGCTGCACGAACGCATCGTGGGCCAGGACAAGGCCATTGTGGCACTGGCGGACGCCATCCGCCGCAGTCGCTCAGGTCTGAGCGATCCGCGACGCCCGATTGGCTCTTTCATCTTCCTGGGTAGCTCCGGCGTCGGCAAGACCGAGCTGGCCAAGGCGCTGGCCGAGTTCCTCTTCGGGGACGATGAGGCCCTCATCCGCGTCGATATGAGCGAGTACCGCGAACAACACACCGTCAGCCGCCTCTTTGGCGCCCCGCCAGGATATGTGGGATATGATCAGGGTGGGCAATTAACCGAACAGGTCCGCCGCCGTCCCTACAGCGTGGTGCTTTTTGACGAGATTGAGAAGGCCCATGCCGACGTGTGGAACGCCTTGCTGCAGATCCTGGACGACGGTCGCCTGACCGACGGGCAGGGGCGCACGGTCAACTTCCGCAATGCGGTCGTTGTGATGACCAGCAACGTGGGCACCTCGTTCGTCAATCGCGCCGGCGCGCTGGGCTTTGCCGGCGTCCGTGATTCGGCCGAAGCCGAAAACCATAAACGCATTGAAGACGAGCTGAAGACGACATTCCGTCCCGAATTCATCAACCGTATTGATGAAATCATTATCTTCGAGCGCCTGGATCGCAAGGACGTCGTCGACATCGTCGACTTGCA
>JAICPS010000675.1 GCA_025929715.1 Anaerolineae bacterium
ACTCGTCGTTATCCGCACCGCGCCTTGACTAACCAGCCAGCTGACCGGCACGTTCCCGGAAACTTGGAGTTTCCGGGAACGTGCCCGTGACCTAGGCTTCTAGCGCGTCCCTGCGCCGCTTTGCCTGTCGCTCTCGATCTCGCTTGTCCAGAATACGCTTGCGGATGCGCAAATTGTCGGGCGTGACTTCCAACAGTTCGTCGTCACCCAGGTACTCGATACTTTCGTCCAGGCTCATCTGGCGTGGGGGCGTTAACCGCTCGTCGATGTCGCGGATGGCGTTGCGCATGTTGTTGAGCTGCTTCTTTTTGCACACGTTCACGTCCAGGTCGCCTGGCCGCTGGTGTTCGCCAACGACCATACCGGCATAGACCTCGATTCCGGCCCCGATAAACAGCTCGCCGCGCTGCTCCGCGTTTTCGAGGCCAAACGTCGTCGTCGTACCAGGCTCCCAGGCGACGAGTGAGCCCTGCCCTTTGGCGGCAATGTCGCCGGCCAGTGGCTCATAACCATGGAATACGGTATTGATAATGCCCGTGCCGCGCGTTGCCGTCAGAAACTGGTGCCGGAATCCAAGAAGGCCGCGAGTGGGCACGATGTAGGTCAGAAAAGTTGTTTCGTCAGACAGCGTGCGCATGTTGCGCATCTCGCCGCGCCGCTGGCCCAGCATCTCGACGACGGCGCCAACCGCCTCGGGAGCGACCTCAATATGCACCTCTTCGAATGGTTCCAGCGTCTGTCCATCGTCGTTCTTGCGGAAGATGACTTCGGGTCGCGATACCTGAAATTCATACCCTTCGCGGCGCATCGTCTCGATGAGGATCGCCAGATGCAGTTCGCCCCGTCCCGACACCGTAAAGGTGTCCGCGCTTTTTGTATCTTCCACGCGCAAAGCCACGTTGTGTTTCAGTTCTTCAAATAGCCGCTCGCGCAGCCGTCGCGAGGTGCCCCAACGCCCTTCGCGGCCGGCAAATGGCGAGGTGTTGACGCCAAAGCTCATGCGCACGGTCGGCTCTTCCACCGTAATGCGCGGCAGAGCCGTTGGATCTCCTACGTCGGCGAGTGTCTCGCCAATCGACACTTCCTCCAATCCGGCGATGGCGACAATTTCACCCGCTGCGGCCTCGTCTACCTCCACGCGGTTCAGGCCTTGATGCACGTACAGGTACAGCGCCTGCTCGACGACGACTTCGCCCTGCAACGTCACGCGAGCCAGCGGCTGGCCGGCTTGAATTCGCCCGCGGAAAATGCGTCCGATCGCGGTCAGCCCACGATAAGTGTCGTAATCCAGTGTCGTGACGAGCATTTGCAGCGGCCCGTCGGCATCCACGCGCGGACTCGGTACCTCGCGCAAGATCGTCTCAAATAAGGGCTGTAGATCCGGACCCAAATCGGCTGTGTAGCCCGCCTGTGCGTCCGTGGCAACGGCGTACACGACGGGAAAATCGGCCTGCTCGTCGCTGGCGCCCAGTTCGATAAACAGGTCAAACGTTTCGTTGAGCACGCGATCGGGATCGGCGTTTTTGCGGTCAACCTTGTTGATTACGACGATGGCGCGGTGGCCCATGGCCAGCGCCTTCTTCAGCACAAAGCGGGTCTGGGGCATCGGCCCTTCGGCAGCGTCCACCAGCAGCAGCACGCCGTCCACCATGTTCAGCACGCGCTCCACTTCACCGCCAAAATCGGCGTGACCGGGCGTATCTACGATGTTGATCTTCACCGGCCGGCCGGATCGCGGATCCTCCACAGTAATTGCCGTGTTCTTCGCCAGAATCGTGATGCCACGCTCGCGCTCCAAGTCATTAGAGTCTAGCACGCGCTCTGCCACCTGCTGGTTGCTGCGAAAGACGTGCGCCTGGCGCAGCATGCCGTCCACTAACGTCGTTTTGCCGTGGTCTACGTGGGCGATAATCGCTACATTTCTTAAATCTTCGCGGGTGTCGAACATCGTTTCCTCCCGCACCAAAAACGCTTCACTCATTATAAAATACCGTGCTCCATTATTAACTATTGCGCCCTACTTCTCAGAATTGACAACAAAAGACCCCGGCCGGAGTGACCGGGGTCTTTACATTATATTAGCAGATACTGCCCCTATTGGAAAGAGCCTCAGGTTAACAATTCGTTATACCCTGCTGCCCCAGGCTGTGTCCTTGCTTAAGGAGAATACCAACGCCGAAGATAATGAGGAGAACGGGCCAGAACAGACTCCAGCTCAGTTCAAACAGGAAAATCATGGCTACGGCGCCGACGATCAAAGCGCCGGTCAACGCGCTGCCGGCTGCGCCCGTCCAGTGCC
>JAICPS010000610.1 GCA_025929715.1 Anaerolineae bacterium
CTTCCAATACGTGATTCTGGAAATCGAGCCTGCCGAGGCCGGCATCTCGCGCGACATGCTGCTCAGGGTACTCTGGGCCGACAACGTCCTGGCGCGCCGCTACTTCTACCCCGGCGTCCACCGTATGGAGCCATACCGCACGCTGTACCCCGACGCGCCCTGCCGCCTACCCGTCGCCGAGCGACTGGCCGATCAGGTTCTCGCCCTGCCCACTGGCAGCGGCGTCAGCGCGGAAGACGTCGATCTCATTTGCGACATCATCGCCACCGCGTTTGCGTACGGCCCAGAGCTGGAGCGGCTGCTGCCGTAAAACGAGTCATCAACTCGTTTCCCCGTACAGCCAGTTGGTAACTGCTTGCGCTTCCGGCCCTCAGCGATTTACCGAATCGCTGTACGTTAGCCCCGCCGCCCCGTGATATACGCCTCCGTCAGCGCCTCCTTGGGGCGGGTGAAGAGGCGGCCGGTTTCGCCGAACTCCACGATTTCGCCAAGCCAGAAGAAGCCGGTGCTGTCAGACACGCGGGCGGCTTGCTGCATGTTGTGCGTAACGATGACGATGGTGTAGTTGTCCGCAAGCTCGCGCATCAGCTCTTCCACCTGCATCGTGGCCACGGGATCCAGCTTGGAGCAGGGCTCGTCCATCAGGATCACTTCGGGGTGCACGGCGATGGTGCGCGCGATGCACACCCGCTGCTGCTGTCCCGGCGTCAGGTCTGTGGCCATCCTGTCCAGGTCGTCCTGCAGCTCGTCCCACAAGCCGACGCTCTGCAGGCTCTCGGCTACGTACTCCGTCACGTCGCGCTCCTTATTCATGCCCAGGATGCGCGGGCCAAAGGCGACGTTGTCGAAAATGCTCTGCGGGAAAGGGTTCGGCCGCTGGAACACCATGCCCACGCGACTGCGCAGTTCCACCACGTCGGCGCCTTCCGCGTAAATATCCTGGCCGTCCAGCAGCACTTCTCCCGTCACACGCACGCCGGGGATCGTATCGTTCATGCGGTTCAGCACGCGCAAAAAGGTGGACTTCCCGCAGCCCGACGGCCCAATGAGCGCCGTGATGCGATTGCTTTCGATGGAAATGCTCATGTTCTTCAGCGCGTGGAAGTCGCCGTAGTATAGATTCAGGTTGTTGATTTCGATTTTAGGTGGCATTTATCTACCCAAACCGCCCCTCCACATAATTCTCCGTCCGCTTGTCCTTAGGCGCGACGAACATGCGGGCGTCGCCGACTTCGATCAGCTCGCCGGAGAGCAAAAAGCCGGCGCGGTCGGCGACGCGGGCGGCCTGCTGCACGCTATGCGGGACCATGATCACGGTGTACTGCTCCTTGATTTCGGCCAGCGAATCTTCCACAACGCCGGTGGAGATAGGATCGAGCCCTGAGGTGGGATTATCCAGCAAAATGACATCCGGTTCCAGCGCCAGGCTGCGCGCCAGGCAGAGGCGCTGCTTCTGCCCACCGGAGAGGTCGAAGGCGGAGTCGTCCAGGCGGTCTTTCACCTCGTCCCACAGCGCGGCCTGACCCAGCGCCTGCTGCATGCGCCGCTGTAGCTCTTCCCGGTCGCGCATGCCGGCCATTTTCAGGCCATAGACCATGTTGTCACGGATCGAGCCGGGCAGCGGAGTAGGCACGGCAAAGACCATGCTCACGCGGCGGCGCAGGCGGATGACGTCAACGCCCGGCGCGAAAATATCTTGCCCGTCGAGGTAAACCGCGCCTTCCCGCTGCGTGCCCGCCAGCTCGTCCGAGAGGCGGTTGAGCAGGCGCAGCAGCGTCGTCTTACCCGCGCGCGCCGGCCCAAACAGCACGAAGAGCTCCCGCGGGCGGATGGCGAGGTTGATATTTTTCAACGCCTGAATGCCATCTTCGTAGAAGAAGGAGAGGTCTTGGATGGCGAGTTTCGGTGGTGGTTGGTTGTTGGTCATGCTCACCACTCCCGCCGCCTACGCATGATCGTGCGCACGACGGTGGCGATGGCGGTTAGCAGCAGGACGAAAAAGAGCAGGACGAGCGCCGTGCCGTATTGTACCTCGAGCGGCATGCCGGGCACCTGCGTGGAAATGACGAAGAGATGGTAGGGCAGCGCCATGCTTTGGTCGAAGATTGATTGTGGGAGCTCGGGCAGGTAAAAGGCGGCCACCGTGAACAGGATCGGCGCGGTTTCGCCGGCGGCGCGGCCCAGGCCCAGGATGATGCCGGTGAGGATGCCGGGCAGCGCGTTGGGCAGCACCTGGTGGCGGATGGTCTGCCATCTGGTCGCGCCCAGGCTGAGGCTGACCAGCCGGAACTCCTGCGGCACGGACAAAATCGCTTCTTCGGCGGTGCTGATCACGATAGGCAGCGTCATCAGCCCCAGCGTCAGCGAACCGGCCAGCAGGGAGGTGCCAAACTGAAAAAAGAGCACGAACATGCCCAGCCCAAACAGACCGTAGACGATGGAAGGCACGCCGGCCAGGTTAACGATGGCCAGGCGTACGGTGCGCGTGAGGATATTTTCCCCGGCATACTCGGCCAAATAGACCGCCGCGCCGAGGGCCAGTGGCATGGTGACGATAGCCGTGCCGATGGTGAGGAAGACGGTGCCCAGCAGCGCCGGCGCGATGCCGCCCTCGCGCATGCCATCGCGAGGTGGGGCAGTGAGAAATTCCCAGTCGATGGCCCCGATGCCCAGGACTGTGACGTAGCCCAGGACGATAAGGATGGGGATGACGACTAGCGCGGCGACGATGGCCACGAGGCGCGTGACCAGGCGGTTGGTTTGC
>JAICPS010000405.1 GCA_025929715.1 Anaerolineae bacterium
CGTCAAATTCCAACAAGAGCCGCGCGGCATTCTGTACGGTCAGCGAAATCTCCTGATAACGGCCGCGAAATGATACGGCGTCGACCGTTCCTCGCACCACGTTGAGCGACTCTTCCGGGGTTTCCACAAGCCGCCCTGCATCCGGCCTCACCAGCAGAAGCATCTCGCCTTGCTCAGAACGTTCGGCGATGTTTTCCGCATCCAGCCGCATTTGGCCAAGAGCGCAGGAGAACAGCGGCGGACGGTGCGCCACAATCCGACCAGGGAAAAGGTTCTCCATTCCGATGAATCGCGCTACAAACGGTGTGCGGGGCCGGCGGTATAAATTGACAGGTGTATCGATCTGTTCCAGTCGTCCGGCGTTCAGAACCGCCACGCGGTCGGCGATCGCAAACGCCTCACCCTGGTCAGGCGTGACGTAGAGCGCCGTGATCGCTCCTTCCTTATGCCCGAGACCATCCGCGTAGAGGGCATCGGCATTCATAAGAATCGAGCGAAGCTCCGCCAGAAGTCGCTCGCGTAGCGCCCGATCCAGCGCTCCAAGTGGCTCGTCCAACAACAGCAATCTCGGTTCGGGTGCCAGAGCCCGCGCCAGGGCCACGCGCTGCTGTTCGCCTCCCGACAACTCATACACCGCGCGGTCTGCAAATTCCTCGAGACCGACCAGGCTCAACAAATCGATAACGCGGTCTGCAATTCGCTGGCGCGACCAGTTCATCATGCGCAGACCAAAACCGACGTTTTCCGCCACGTTCTTGTGTGGAAACAGCGAATAGTCCTGAAAAACCATACCAAAACCGCGCTCGTGTATAGGCACGCCCGCCAGATCCTTCCTTCCCAAGAGCACACGTCCTCGGTCTGCCGTCTCCAACCCGGCAATGATGCGTATCAGCGTCGTCTTGCCGCTGCCGCTGGGCCCGAGCAGCGCCAGCACCTCCCCCTCGTCGATTTCTAGAGAAATCTCGTCCAGCACAACCTGCTCGTCAAACGACTTCGAAACCTGCTCTAATTCAAGCATCCAACATGAATCCACATTCGGCTTGTACGCCACGCGTAGCCTTGGGCTGCTAGCCTGCGCCCGGCGCAAGCCAGTGGCTTGCGCCCGCACACTAGCCTCCAATTCGGGGTCAATCAAAACTCGCCAACGTCCGCGAACCGGAAACGCTCGATAGCCACAAATCCAACAGAAGTAACCAACATCAGTATGGCGCTCATCGCCAGAGCCTGCCCAAAATTCAGTGCGCCTGGCGTGCCCAGGTAGCGGGCGATGGCAATCGGCATTGTCAGGTAGCCGCTGTTGGGTCGCACGATAAAACTCGTCGCCCCAAATTCACCCATGCTCACTGTAAATGCAAAGACGCCCGCCACAAGGAGCGCGCGCCCGACGATCGGTAGATCCACTTCTCGCCAGACCCGCGACGGCGACGCGCCAAGAACTGCCGCCGCCTCCCGCAGACTCGGCTTAATTGCCTGCAAGACAGGCAACAGCGAACGAACGACAAATGGCATTGCAACCAGCACGTGCGCGACCAGCACCAACAGCGGCGAGGTTCGCAAGCGGTCAAACGTAACAACGTAGCCAAAACCAAGCGTCACGGCAGACGCGCCCAAAGGCAACATGAAAATGGGATCCAGCCAATTGCGCCACTTTCCCGATCGCGTCAGAAGATTGGCGCTGATTGTTCCCAATAGCCCGGCCGACAACATGGTCAGCAGCGCATAGCCGAGAGAATTGCGAATTGCTATCAGTGGGGGAACAAACGTGATGCTGCCACGTTGTAGCTCAGGTAGTGCGCGATAGTACGCGAGCGTCAGACTCCCATCTCGCGCCGTGAAAGACTGCCACAGCAGCGCCAGCAGCGGAGTCACCTGGAATAACAGCAGAAAAGCGACCAAAAACCATACGATGATACGCTCTAACCCGCTGCGCGCCTTTCGGCGAGTGGTGCGCTGTGGCCGAAAATCAAGTGCGACCGCCGAGCCTTGCTGCCACCTGGCATATAGCGACATCAGTGCAAACGTAAAAGCGATCTGAATCAATGAGAGCACCGCGGCAACGTCGGGCCGCAAAAACGTTACGTACTGCCGGTAGATTTCGGTCTCCAGCGTGCTGAACGCCGGCCCGCCGAGCAGCAAAATGACGCCAAAACTGGTGAACGTGAAAAGGAAAATGAGCAGGAAGGACGCAATCAGCGCCGGCCTAATGAGCGGCAGCGTGACTTCGCGAAAAGCGCGCACCGGCTTGGCCCCCAGCACCCGCGCCGCCTCTACCGGTCTCGGGCCAAGCCCTGCCCAGAAACCGCCTACCAGTCGCACGACGATCGTAACGTTGTAGAAGACGTGCGCCATGAGAATGATGGTCAGCGATTGTTCAAGCTGCACCGGCGGCTCCGAGCCACCCGTAACAGCCATCAGAGCCTGGTTGAGCGGCCCACCCGGCCCCAACAGCGTCCGGAAGGCGGCGGCGACGACAACCGTGGGCATGACGAACGGGACGGTCGTGAGCGCGTGCAGCGTTTGTCTACCGGCAAAGTCGTAGCGGGCGAAGAGATAGGCCGCCGGCAATCCCACCAGCAGCGTGAGTCCCGTGGACGCTATCGCCTGCCACAGTGTAAACCACAGCACGTCCACATAATAGGATCGCGTAACAATGCCGGCGAGAGCGTCCACCGTCAGGCTGACGCCGATAATATTTGCCAGCGGATAAAAGAAAAAAAGCGCGAGGAAGGCGAACGGCAACAAAATGAGGGCGCCCAACACGAGGCGCTTTGTCGTTAGTTTATGCCTCATGCCGGTCACCCTCGATAATTGGCCCGACACGCCGTCTGGGCGGCTCTCAAGCCCGTTCTAGCTCAGGCTCAAGTTGTTTAAGCGGCTGCCGTTCACCGCAGTTCGTACACTCGACTTCCGTCTTGCTCATCTGCACCACGAGGCCGCCACATTTGCGACAGGGCTGTGCGACCGGTCGCTTCCAGTTCGTCCAGTCACACTCCGGATAATTCGCGCAGCCGTAGAACGTTTTACCACGCCGCGTCCGCTTCACGACCAGATCGCCGCCGCAGTTGGGGCATTCCACCCCAAGCTTTTCCAGGATCTGTTCCGTGTAGCGGCAGTCAGGGAAATTACTGCATCCGATGAACCGGCCATAACGCCCGTGCCGGTAAAGCAGGTCGTTACCACAATTGGGACAGGCGCGGCCGACCGGCTCCGTTTCTGCCTGCAAATTTACCCTGGGCATGTCTTCTTCTGCGACCTGCAGGTTCTGCGAGAAATCGCCGTAGAAGGCGGCCACGACCGGCGCCCAGGCCTTGCCCCCGGCGATTTCATCCAGTTCATCTTCCATCCGCGCCGTAAAGCCAACCGACATCACGTTAGGAAAGTATTGCACCAGCAAATCGTTTACCAGCTCGCCGGTTTCCGTTGGAGCCAAGCGTCTGTCCTCAAGCTGCACGTAGCCTCGCTGCTGGATGGTCGAAATAATCGAGGCATAGGTGCTCGGCCGGCCGATCCCGTTTTCCTCGAGCTCCTTGACCAGTGTCGCCTCCGAAAAGCGCGGCGGAGGCTGGGTAAAGTGCTGTTGCGGCAAAAGGCGCAACATGTCAACCTCTTCCCCTTTCTTGAGATCCGTCGGTACCTCTACCTCGGCGTCTTCAGGCTTATCTGACGGCCGAGATTCCTCGTAGAGCGCCAGAAACCCGGGAAAACGGAGCGTTGAGCCCGCGGCGCGAAAGAGGTAGGGCCGTTTCACGGGCTCACTCCCGGGCTCCCCGGCGTAAATGTCAACCGACACTGTGTCATAAACAGCATTGGACATCTGGCTGGCGACGAACCGCTTCCAGATCAGTTGGTATAATCGGTATTGGTCCTTTGATAGATAACGTTTCACATTCTTCGGAGTGCGCTTCACCGAGGTAGGGCGCACCGCCTCGTGCGCCTCTTGCGCCAGCTTCGATTTCGTTTGATGCGTGCGCGGCTTGTCCGGCATGTACTCTTTCCCAAACTCTGCGCGGATGTAATCCCGTGCCTCGTTCTGCGCTTCTTTCGAAACGGCGACGCTGTCGGTACGCATGTAAGTAATCAACCCTTCCGTACCCTCGTTGCCCAGATCCACGCCTTCATAAAGCGCCTGGGCAATGCGCATCGTCTTATTTGTACCGAAGTTGAGGTGCCGTGAAGCCTCCTGCTGCAATGTGCTGGTCGTAAACGGTGCTGCTGGTTTGCGACGGCGCTGTCCAAGCCGCACGTCTTCTACCGTCCATTCAGCCTTCTCAAGCACGCCCAGATGCGGCGCGACGACCTCTTCGGATGGCAGCACAGGATCTTCGCCATTCAGTTTGTGCAGCTTCGCCGTGAAATACGGCCTTGGGTCCTCGTCCCTAAACGGCAACTGGCTTAGTTCCGCCTCCAATGACCAATACTCTTCTGGTTCAAATTCCACGATTTCCCGCTCGCGTTCCACGATTAAGCGCACGGCCACCGACTGCACACGACCGGCCGAAAGCCGGCCGCGCACCTTTCGCCACAGCAGCGGGCTCAGCTTGTAGCCCACCAGGCGGTCGAGGATGCGGCGCGCCTGCTGTGCGTC
>JAICPS010000732.1 GCA_025929715.1 Anaerolineae bacterium
CCCGCTGGGGCCGGCGCCGCTCGCCGGACAGATCGTGAGTCTCGTCGCCGGGGCGTTGGTTCCAATGTTTACGGCACTGCTGGCTTACGAGTTATGGGCGCCTCTTCCCGAAGCAGGGCCACCAGACAGTATCGCCCAACGCAATGCCCTGTGGATCGCGCTTCTTTCAGGCCTCTGCGTGTCTCTGACCCCACAACTATGGCAGTCCAGCGCCGTCGTCATGGCCGACACGACGGCGTTGGCGGCGGCGACGCTGGGCGTCTGGGCGCTGGCGCGCTATGGGCGCGGCGCGAACGGAGGCTGGCTGGCGCTGGCGGCCGCGGGGCTGGCCTACGCCATCCTCGCCCGCCTACCCTTTTTACCTATCGCACTGCCCGCGACGACCTACGCGCTGCTGCTGCTCGCCCGCAAACCACGACGTTTGGCTCTCACGCACGCAACTCTCGCCGCCGTCCTCGCGTTGGTCATCCTGTCCCCGTTGTTGAATTCCGCCATAGAAGGCATGCTGAACCGTGGCGGCAACGGCTCGTATCTTGCCAATCTGGAGACGACGACCTGGAGTCTGCTGCACGCGCTGCGAAACAGCTTCGCCACCGGGAGCGGCTACCAGCATTACCCGCTGCCCAACGGTCTTCACTACGCCCTATCCCCGGCAGATCGTCGCTTCTTCACACCATTGCTCGCGCCGCTGCTGCTGCCTGGGCTGTGGCTGTTGTGGAAAAAACGAACGCCGGCACGACTATTGCTGCTGGGCGCTTGGCCTGCCGTCGTTTATGCCCTTTTGGTTGGTTACCCCATACAGAATTTCCGCTTTACGCTGGCGTTTCTGCCGCCCCTGGCAATTATCCTGGCGGGAGGTGTAATCGCCGCCGCTAACGCGCTCGGCAGTGCGCGCCGGCTCCTTGCTGTTCCCCTCCTTGCCGGCTTGCTATGGATGGCCTACGGTGGCTGGGCGCTGACCGAAAACCAGATTGTGACCAAACAAGTTGACCTGGCGACGGTGAAGTGGGTACAGGCGCGTGTAGAACCACGCGCGCGCCTCTTTACCTTTGCCATTACCCTCACATTCGAACAGTACACCGACCTGCAAGTGCACGACGTATACTTCCTTACGCCACAGCAGATGCGCGATCTGCTGCAGGACGACCGGCCAACCTACCTGCTGCTCGATGTCGAAAATATAGAGTCGCAGTGGGCGGATCGCGGCCCAGGGCAAAATTATCGCTGGTTAGAGCGCCAGGCCGGCCTGGAGGCTCTGGGCACGCGGGAACGTTACTCACTCTATCGCGTTGGAGGCGTAGAAGATCGTGACCTTCCCTGATTTCCTGGTCATCGGCGCCGCCAAGTCGGGGACGGTTTCGCTGTACCATTATCTGGGCCAACATCCGCAAATCTTTATGTGCCCGGTCAACGAGCCCAACTTTTTTGCTCTCGACGGCTTCGACGTAGACAATCATTTTAAGGGCCCAGGAGACCGCGCTGCCGTAGACAGCCATTGTGTACAGGATTTGGCCGCGTACAAAGCGCTGTTTGCGAACGCCCGCCCAGGCCAACGCCTCGGAGAGTCGTCGCCGCTCTACCTCTACAGCGCCCACGCCGCAGAACGCATTCATTATTACGTCCCTCACGTCAGGCTGATCGCCTTGCTGCGCCAGCCCACGGCACGCGCCCATGCCAACTTTCGGCACTACCGCATCGCCGGCATCGAGCCCATCACACGCTTCGAGCAGGCGCTCGCGGCCGAGGAGGCGCGCCAGGCGCAGCGCTGGGGTCCCTGGCCTTTCTGGTCATATCGCGACGTTGGAAATTATGCCGAACAGTTGAAACGCTACTACGTCCTGTTCGATAGAGACCAGATCATGGTCTGCCTCTAC
>JAICPS010000568.1 GCA_025929715.1 Anaerolineae bacterium
AATATCATCAGCGTGGCGTCCCTGTCGGTCGTCGGGTTGCCCGAATTCGTGACCGGCGTGGTGCTGATCCAGTTGTTCGCCTTCACCATCAATGACTTTCTGGAGCGTAGTTTTGGCATCCGCCCCTTTGAAGCCAGTTCCTCAGTGCAGCCCAACGCCTCATTTATTGAGGTGCTGCCATTTCTGGTTCTGCCGGCGCTCACCGCGACTCTCGTCTTGCTGGCCTATATCGCGCGTCTGACGCGGGCCGGCGTGGTGGAAGAGCTGAAGCAGCCCTACGTGCGCACGGCGACGCTGAAAGGGCTACCGTGGCGCGTAGTCATCTTCAAGCACGTCCTGCGCAATGCGTTGTTACCCACCATCACAGTTATTGCCATCAGCTTTGGCTGGCTGATCAGCGGCCTGATCGTCATCGAGAACGTCTTCAACTATCCGGGGCTGGGCCGCCTGCTTCTCTTCGCCATCGACCGCCGTGATCTACCCATGCTGCAGGCGGTGACAATGGTCACGGTGCTGAGCTTTGCACTGGCCAATCTGGCAGCCGATCTATTCTACGCCTGGCTAAATCCCCGCATTCGCCTGGGCGCTTAAAACACCGTTTGTTCCAGGGCGCTCTCATCCTCGCAAGGGGGCGGTGGGGTCGGCGCGTGACGCAGCCGGCGTGGGCCGCGAGATTTCTTCCACCACCTGCCCTATGCTCCGCTCGCCAGCGTGCAGGGCAACGTCGGCCTGGGCCACGATGCCTACACACCGTCCGTTCTCGTCGACTACTGGCACGCGCCGCACCTGGTGCTCCTCCATTTACTCGTCTTCTTCTTCGCCCTTTTCAAAGGAAAGCGCCGCCGAGTTCAGACAGTAGCGCAGTCCCGTCGGCTGCGGCCCGTCCGGGAAGACGTGCCCCAGATGCGCGTCGCAATGGGCGCACACGACTTCCGTGCGGGACATGATCCAGCTTCTGTCCTCTTCTTCGCGGATGCCGTCCGGACTCATTGGCCGCCAGAAACTGGGCCAGCCGGTACCCGAATCATATTTTGTGTCCGAGCTAAACAGCGGCTCGCCGCAGCAAACGCAGCGATAGACGCCTTCGTCCTTGTTATCCCAATATTCGCCGGTAAAAGCGCGCTCCGTGCCCTTCTGCCGCGTAATGCGATACTGCTCCGGCGTCAGCTCTTCTTTCCAGTCGCGGTCGCTCTTCTTCGTCGTTTCTGCCATTGCTTCACCTCGCTAAAGCTTGTCGAGAATCACTACTGTTGCTTTCTTCCAAGTATAGCATGTGGCTGTAAAAAACGCGTTTATCATGGCGTTCGCTTGGGTGAAGATGAGGAGCCAAAAGGATTTGAAGCAGCCGCCCTTGCCATCTCGTCAAGGTGAAGCGCAACCGCTCTCCTGAAAAACAGCGAGATCAGCCACAAGAATGGACGGGTGATCGACTGGCGCGGAAACATCTGGAACTTCCGAGTGACGAGCGTGCCGTTGTTTTTGGCTTCGAAATTCCACTCCTCGATGAAGTGTGTCGCGAGGCGATTCAAAGGGGCGGAGAACTCATGGAGACTCATAACGATCTTATTCTCAGCGTCCCACTCGGTAATCTCTTCGATGTGCTCCGAGCCGTCCCTATTGCGAACGCGAACGCGCGAGCCAGTCATTTCTTCCGTGCGCCGCTCGTATTCGGCGCTTTCGATGCCAGGCAGAATTGCGTACCCCTGAAACTCGCGCCAACGAGCAGTGTCGGCAATTTCAGAAGCGATTTCCGCTGCCGTTCTTGGGATGGTTTTTCTGGCTTCAAAGGTTATTGGAGGCATGACTTACCCCTAAGGTCACATAGCTTCACCTCTACTGGGAGAGGTTATCATTGAGCGGCAAGAGATACTAACACTGTAGTCTTGTTACCTTAACGAATAAGCTTCTGATCTATTTCCCAATGTCTTCATTCCATAAACGCGGGTTGGACCGGATGAAATCGTTCATCATTTGGATACAAAGTTCGTCGTTCAGGATTACGAGCTCAACGCCACGCAAGCGCAGATAATCTTCAGGCCCTTGAAAGGTCTGGTTTTCCCCAATGATGATTTTGGGAATCTGGTACAACAGCGCCGTCCCGCTGCACATATCGCACGGCGAGAGGGTTGAGTATAGGACAGCCCGCCTGTAATCTTGTGCGTTCAAGCGCCCGGCGTTTTCAATACAATCCATCTCGGCATGGAGGATCGCGCTGTCCTTTTGGACACGGCGGTTACGCCCACGCCCTACAATCTGCCCATCGATCACCAGCACCGAACCGATAGGGATCCCTCCTTCCTCGAGCCCTTTCCTGGCTTCGTATATCGCTGCGTCAATGAATTGATGTCTCTTTTCCATGAAATCCTCCGTATAGAATCGTTATCATAACAGGCGGGTGACTTTTCCGCTTGCTGGCACACCTTACGCTGCCTCATGTAGAATACACCCATGGCATCCTCCGAAAACAGCCACGATCTTCTCAGCGCCGACATTCACCTGCTTGGCGACACGCTTGGACAGGTTATCCGGCAGCAGGCGGGGATTGCCATTTTCGACCTCGAAGAACGCATTCGCGCGCTCAGCAAGACGCGGCGCACGGACCCCGATCCCGAAATCGACCGCTACCTGGCCGACGTGGTCGCCGAGCTTTCGCTGCCCGAAGCCGAGAGCGTTGCCCGCGCCTTCACCTCCTATTTTGAGCTGATTAACCTGGCCGAAGAAAACCATCGCGTGCGCGTCCTTCGCCAGCGAGAACGCCGCGCCTATCCCCGGCCGCTTCACGAATCGATTGCCCACGCAATCGCCACGCTCTGGGAGCAAAACGTGGACGATGCCGGTATGGCGCAGCTGTTGCAGCGGCTGCACATCGAGTTGGTCTTTACGGCGCATCCTACAGAGGCCAAGCGCCGCACGGTGCTCTCCAAACTGCGCGGCGTGGCCGATATGCTTTACGACCGCGAAGTGCGCGACCTGCTGCCGGCCGAGGAAGAAGAGCTGCAGCAGCAGTTGCTGGCGGAGGTGACCACGCTGTGGCTGACCGACTACACACGCACGCGAAAACCGGAGGTCACCGAC
>JAICPS010000375.1 GCA_025929715.1 Anaerolineae bacterium
AACGACTGCTACCTTGACATCTCTTCAATGCGGCTGCCGTAAGCCCACCGCCCGCATAATAATCGCATCGAATGAGCACGAAAGGCCACCCGTGGTGGCCATTCGTGCTAACTGGATATATCCACCGTTACAGCTGCCCTCTCGGCCAGATCCGCTTCGACCTGATCGCGAAACGCCTCGATGTCGCGGCGACCCGCTTTGGCGATTGTGGACAACATCAGGTCGCCTATAATGCGCAGCGGCAATGGTCCGCGCGATTTACTGAAGGTCTGCACCAGGCGCGTGCCACGCTCCGTCGGGCTTAGATAAAAGTCGGTAAGAACAGAGAGCCTGGGGATGGGACTGTCTTCGCTGGTCATCTGCTCGAACGGCTGCCATTGTACAATGGTCTGGGTGGTCAGGCGCTTGCCGTGATAACAGTGCATAACAGTGCCGGGAGCGATGCGCCCGTGCTCCCGGTTCAACACGTGCATCCGGTCGGAGCCGTTCAGCGTGTTGCGAAACGCGGGCTTTGTCAGGTAGTCCCAGACGAGCTGAGGAGGCATGGCGATCTCGGTCTCCACCTGCAGCCCGATCTGGTGCGGGGGAATCGTGATGCGCAGCGCCTCGCGCCGCTCTTCCCACACCGGGTGCATATCCTGCACCCACACTTGCACCTCGCCCAGGTGCTCTATCTGCTCGCGGTGCGCGATCAGCTTCTCGCGGAACCGTTCCAGGCCAAGATGGTCGATGGCTGCGTCGGTGTATAGGGCGTAGGCGCGAACACCGGTCGCTTCGACGACACTATTTTTGAGCAGCCGGTGGATCAGGTTCACGTCGCTGCCCACTAGCTCGTCGTGCGCGCCGAGCCGTTGGATGCCAAACGTGGCATCGTGGATGAAAAACTTCAGATCCAGCGAGGAAACGTTGGCGCAGGCATTACATTGACAGCTGTTGTTGAGAACCATTAGCTCGATGGCCCGGCGAAAGTCGACGTAGGTCGTTTCGATCAGTTCCACAAACGTCTGGCCCTGCACCGCGGTTTCTTGCAGTACGTAGCTGATCACCGCGTCACCCGCCAGGCGCGACAGCACCAGCGGCGGCCGTGTGTGGTCAATCAGCAACTCCAGCAGGCTCTGAAGCACCTCCTGCGCGTGCTCCAGCTCGGACTGCGAGAGGTATATGGTGTAGCCGCTGATGTCGGCGATTAGGAGGAGACCGTGGTGGAGGGTGGACATTAGGATTGGAGATTGTCCGAACTTCGTTCAGGCGAGATTAGCGATCAGTCGTAAATAATTTCCCAATCGCTTCTCTCCAAATCTCCTGTGATTGTTAAAATGGATACCCCTTCAACCCCTGTGTGCCCTTCAACGCCGATATTTCGCCCATTACGTCGCGTATGTGGCCAATGACGAAAGTGATCAGAAAGGCGCCGAGGGGCCACTCGCCCATATTTTGCGCGCTCATATCGATGGTACGGTTCAAATCGTCGTCGGTTAGCGTCGCCAGGTATTCGTCACTGTTGGCATAGACGGCCTGGGCATAACGCCGTGCTGCGTCCAGGTCCACCTGCACGTTGCGCGCCCATTCCAGGGACGCATCCATGCGCGGCTCGCTGATACCCGTTTTGTCCCTGTAAGCATCGCCATACAGCGGCGCGCGCCGCTTGAGCATGGCGTTTACCATCACGTCCTCGGCCACGACGGCGTGCGCATATCGCGAGCCGATAGAGTGCGCCGTACCCTGCGGCTGCACGGCCGCCTGCTCTTGCGATACGCCCTCAATCGTACCCTCAAACCAATCATGCGCCGTCTTAAGCTGCCCCCGAATCAGCGAAGTTGTATCCATCTCGACCCTCCTGAAAGTAGGTGAATATCCCAACATTATAACAGTACTTTGCAAAAAAATTGCTATACTATGCGGATGATCCACTGCCCCATTTGTAAAACTGACAACCGGCCGGGCGCCAACTTCTGCAAGCGCTGCGGCGGCTTGCTGGCGACCAGCTGCCCGCGCTGCGCGACGCCGCTCCCCGACGCCGCACATTTTTGCGATCACTGCGGGCTGCGCCTGCTGGAGCCAGTCCCGACGGCCTGGTCGCCTGCCAACGTCTCGTCCCGGCCCGCGCCTGCGGCCCCCACGACGACGCCGAGCGAGCCCGTTGCCCAGCCTGCCGCCAGGCCGGTGACGCCGCAGCCAACCCATCAGACTGCCCTGCAGCAGTTCATCCCCGCCGAGCTGATGGCCCGGCTGGAAGCCGCCGCCGAGCGGGGGACCATGGTCGGCGAGCGGCGCATCGTTACCATTCTGTTTTGCGATACGGTCGGCTCCACTGCGGCTGCCGAGCAGCTTGATCCCGAAGAGTGGACCGAGATTATCAACGGAGCCTTTGAACACATGATCCGTCCCATCTACCGTTATGAGGGCACCGTCGCACGCCTGATGGGCGACGGACTGCTGGCCTTCTTCGGCGCGCCCATTGCCCACGAGGACGATCCACAGCGGGCGGTGCTTGCCGGGCTGGACATCGTACACGAGATCGCAGCTTACGCGCGCGAAGTAAAAGCGCGTTGGGGCATTGCGTTCGACGTGCGCGTGGGCATTAACACCGGCATGGTCGTCGTTGGCAGCGTAGGCTCCGACCTGCGCATGGAGTATACGGCCGTCGGCGACGCCATCAACCTCGCCGCCCGCATGGAGCAAACCGCCGCGCCGGGAACCGTGCAGCTCGCGCAAGAAACGCACCGCTTCGTCGAACCCCTCTTTGAGTTCGAGTCGTTGGGCCCGATCGCCGTGAAGGGCAAGGAAGCGCCCATCAACGCTTACCGCGTGCTGGGCGCCAAACGCCAGCCGGGCCGCCGCCGCGGACTGGCTGGCCTGCAGGCCCCCCTTCTGGGCCGCGACGACGAACTTGCCCGCCTGCGCCAGACCATGCAGCGCACGGGCCAGGGCGTGGGCCAGATCGTCTTTCTCGTGGGCGAAGCCGGGCTGGGCAAGAGCCGGCTCGTCGAGGAGCTGCGTCGCGCGCCGCTGAACGGGCACGAGCTGCGCTGGTATGAGGCCGGTGGAGCCTCCCACGAAGCCGGACAGCCATTCGCGTTGCTGCGCGGGCTGTTGCGTTCAATCGGAGGCGGCTGGCAGAGCTCGGCTCCCCGCGAGCTGCACAATACGCTGCTAACATTCGTACCGGAAGACAATCGAGAAGAGCTGTATGCAGTACTGGACGTCCTCCTTGGGATTGAGCAAAACGGCGCGGGTCGATCACCGGACCATACGGTGCCGGCAGCTGCTCCATTGAGCGGTGAAGCTTTCCGGCGGCGGCTCGCCGGAGCCATGACCAACCTGCTGACGGTCGTGGTGGACCAGACGCCTACCGTCCTCATACTGGACGACTTGCAATGGGCCGATGCCGCCACCGTCGAACTGCTTCTTCAGCTTATGCCGCTGACCGGTTCGCTGCCACTCTTATTGCTGTGCGCCATGCGCCCGGAGCGCCAGGCGCCCGGCTGGCGCATCCGCGAAGAGGCCGAAGAGACTTACCCGCACCGCAGTACGATCATCAACATCCGCCCGCTGCAAGGTGAAGACAGCCGGCGCCTCGTCGAATCGTTCCTGGGCAACGGCCGGTTGCCACAGCAGCTTCCGCAGCTCATTCTAGACAAGGCTGAGGGCAATCCATACTTTCTAGAAGAGGTGATCCGCTCGCTGGTCGAACGCGGCCTGCTGGAAGCTGGCGAAGACGGCCTATGCTGGTCTGGCGACGGCGCCGCCGGGCAGCTCGTGATCCCCGACAGCCTGCAATCGCTGCTCACAGCGCGCATTGACCGCCTTGAAGAAGCGACGCGCTACACGCTGCAGCTGGCCTCGGTCATCGGGCGCAGCTTCTACTACCGGGTGCTGGAACAGGTTAGCGCCCGCCGTGACGCGCTCCACGGGCAGTTGGACGACCTGCAGCGGCGCACCGTCATCCGCGAAGCCGCCCGTCTGCCGGAACTGGAGTATGTTTTTCACCAGGCGCTGATGCAGGAAGCCGCCTATCGCAGCATTCTGCGCAGCCAGCGCCGCACCTACCATCTGCACGTGGCGGAAGCGATAGAGCAGCTGTTCCCCGACCGTCTGGAGGAATTCGCCTTGCCCCTCGGCCGCCATTTTTACGAAGCCGGCGACGGAAGGGCGTTACACTACTATCGCATGGCCGGCGACGCCGCCACGCGTGTTTTTGCCAACGCGGAGGCGGCCGACCACTACGCGATGGCGATAGAGTGCGGCCGGCAGGGCGTGGCGAGCGACGATGACCTCCTCTATCTGTACCGCAGGCGTGGCCGCGCCCTGGAGCTGAACAGCCGGTATGAAGATGCCCTGCACAACTATCAGGAACTAATGATCGTCGCCCAGGAGCGTGGTTCGCCGGCGCTGGAGCTGGGGGCGCTGATTGGCCAGGCCACGCAACGGCTGACGGCCAATCCGGTTACCGATTTTGGCGAAGGGCAGGCCCTGGTGGAAAGGGCGCTTCCGCTGGCGCTGTATCTGAAAGACCGCGAGGCGGAAGCCACAATCATGTGGCAGCAACTGTTGCTCTTGATCTTCAGCGAGGAGCGCGAGAAACAGTTGGCCTATGGTGAGCGCGGGCTGGCCCTGGCGCGCGAGCTGGGCATGAAGGAGCTTGAAGGCTTTATATTGCACGATATGTGGTACGTTTATGGCGGCCTCGGCCAGTTGCAGAAAGTGATCGACGCGTTGCAGGAAGCGTGCGAGCTTTGGGCAGGGCTGGGCAATCTGCCCATGCTAGCCGCAAGCCTCACCCGCCTGCACTTCTCGCAGGTCGCAGGGGGTCGCTATGAGGAGGCGTTGCAAAACGCGGAAAAGGCGTATGCAATCAGCGTGGAGGGTCGCGATCCGGAAAGCCAGGCGCTGAGCCGCGCGCTGGCGGGCCTGGTCTACCTCGAACGCGGACGTCACGACCTGGCGATACCCA
>JAICPS010000046.1 GCA_025929715.1 Anaerolineae bacterium
AGAGTATCTTGCGTCCGGTCACGACCGGCCTAGGCGCCATCGCTGTCCTGTTTAGTGGATTGCGGTTTGAGGTGGAAGTCCAGACGTCCACTGACCGCCGGCGGCCTGCGCGACCTGTGCGCGAGGCCCTCATAGCCGCGCGGCGCCAGCCCGCCACGCCCGAGCGCATCTACCGCCTGCGCGAGCTGCAGACGGCCGCCCTGATCATGATCGAGACGCTGAAGGAGGAAGTCTCAACCGTAGAATGAGTGAGTTGAGTGGTAAACTGTAACGTATGGAATTTCCAAGCGTGTCTCGCCAAGCCTTATCTCACCGTTCGTTGCCTTTCACTCTTTTCACCGTTGAGCCTCAGTGTGTACACTACATCAGCAGGTTTTAACAGGGTTCGTTGTACAGGAGGGATGGATATGACCCGGAGATTGCACAGAATGCTGCTGATTGCAGTAATACTGGCGATCGCTCTCGCCAGCGCCGGATGCAGCGCGGGACAATCCGCCACGCCGCCTGTCACGCCCGGCGCCCCCCGTGATCCCGGCACTGTGCTGCCTGTTATCTTCGACGATGACGGCAGCCAGGATGGCACCGCCGCACTGGCCTATTTGCTGAGTCATCCTGGCGTGTCGGTCAGGGCGATCACCGTCTCCTATGGCGAAGCGCATCCCGATGTCTATGTCCAGCACATCGCGCGCAAGCTGGATGAGTTGGGCATCGAGGGGATCCCGCTGGGCGCGGGGCAGGATGCGCCGCTGGCAGGCAACAATGCCTTCCCCGACTGGTTGCGCCAAAGCTCCAACAACTTCGGCGGCATGCCCGTCCCCAATGCTGATCAAACCTATCCCGTGCAGGACGCCGCCGAACTGATCGTCGCGACGGTCAATGCATCGCCGGAGCCGATCACCATCTACCTCAGCGGTGCGCAGACGAATCTGGCAGAGGCGCTTCGGCTCAATGCGGACATCGCCGAGAACATCGCCGGGGTGTACATCATGGGCGGTGCACTGTACGTACCCGGCAACATCAAGGGGCTGACACCTGAATCCGACAATGAGGTCGCCGAGTGGAACATCTACGCTGATCCACAGGCGGCGCAGGAACTTTTTGCGTCAGGACTGCCGCTCTATCTGGTGCCGCTGGATGCGACTAATCAGGTGACGCTTGATGCAGAAGACATCCAGCCCTGGCGCGAGGGTGGCCCAACCGCCGATTTTGCCGTCGAGATATACGAGCGCGCGCTGGTAAACTTCGGTGGCAGCGACGCCGCCACCTGGGATCTCATGACGGCAGCAATCATGCTCGATCCATCTTTGTGCGGCTTCGCATCGCTCCCGCTCGACGTGATCACTGTGGATGGAGCCACCTCGGGGCAGACGGTGGTCGAAGAAGGCGGCACTCCGAATGTCGAAGTGTGCCTCGCCCCGGATGCCAGCCGCATCAAGGAGAATTTCCGAGACGTGTTTTCCGCGAGTCAGTGAGGGGCAGCACCCAAAGCGCAGGCACTTCAACCCATGGGACATTTTACCACTCAACTCACTCTTTCTACAGTTGAGCCCAGGAGGAAACGCAAGAAGAGTGAGCGAATCGAGGCCATCGCGGCCGCCATCGGCGCGGAGCTGGCGCCAGGCGCGCGCGGTCGCCTGGTGGAGCTGGTCGCCGAGCACGGCATCGCGGCCGGCCGGAAGGCGCTGGGCCTGGCTGTGCACGTTGCCGGGCTGGGTAAAGGGTAGACGCCTGCTCGCCGGTTAGAGGAAGCCCTGGTCAATGGCCAGGGCTTTTTTCTTCTGATTCTATATTCAGCCGTGTACGACGATTCATTGCCGCCGCACATCAACCACGTTTAGGAGCGTCCGTCTGGGGTCACGCTGCGCCGGCCGCAGTCTGGCCCCCGTGCTGCGGGTTGCGCCGGACGTAATCCTCGACCCACAACAGGTTGCCAGCCGCGTGGCGGATCGTCTGCAGCAGGTTGCTCATGGTGTCGACCTCTTCGACCTGCTCCTTCACAAACCACTGCAGAAAGCTCTGCGTCGTGTAGTCGGTCTCTTCGCCTGCAATGCGCATAATGTTGTTGATTTCGTCGGTCACCTTCATTTCCTGGTCCAGGGCCATCTGGACCGCGTCTTCCGCGCTATCGAATTCGTTGCGCACCTCCGGCGTCGCCGGAATCAGCGGCTTGCAGCCCGTTTCCAGCAGAAAACGCACGATCTTCAGCGCATGTGTGCGCTCTTCCTCGGCCTGGCGAAAGAAGAATGCGGCCAACTCAGGAAGCACCAATTCCTCGAAGTAGACGGCCGCGGCCAGGTATTGTGCCGAGGCCGCAAATTCGCTGATCAGCTGTTCGTTAAGCGCATCGACGACTCGTTGTACAAGCATCATTATGGGACTCCTGGTATCTTGCGCCACGTCGCGAGCAGCCCGGGCGCTATTTCTGTCCTAAGTTTAGCGGATTACGGTTCGAAGCGGAAGTCCCGACCATCCTTGCATACCCTTCACGAGATGGGAAAAGCTCTGCCCTCTTACGTTTCGACTTGACATTCGGCTCTCAAAATTTTACACTGTTATCGATAACGGGAACGTTAACACTTGTTTTCTGTAGGTGATACTAGACTCTAACTGATGACCAAACGAAGGCGCGTCACAATTAAAGATGTGGCCCGCGCGGCCGGCGTCTCCACGCAGACGGTTTCCCGTGTCATTAACGATCGGCCGGATGTGGCCGAGGAGACGCGTCAGCAGGTGACCCTGGTTATCGACCGCCTTGGTTACCGCCCAAGCGCCATTGCTCGCAGCTTGATTCGCCAGCGCAGCTTTACGATTGGCGTCGTGACGGCCGGCTTAAAGTATATTGGCCCTTCCCGAACCCTCAACGGCATTGCCGACCAGGCCGAGCAAAGCGGTTACGCGCTCCTGCTGAAGGAATTGCCCAGCTTTCAGACGCGGGAAGTCGAGCCCATCATCGATAGCCTCCTCTCCAGGCACGTCGAGGGCATCATCTGGGCTGTCCCACAGATCGGCGATAACCATGAGTGGCTGTACAGTCGCCTTCCTGACCTGAATCTGCCCATCGTCTTCCTCACGATGGAGGATCACCCGGATCTCTCGATCGTTTACATCGACAACTATGCCGGGGGGTGCATGGCGGCACGACACCTTCTCGAGCAGGGCTACCGGCGCATTGGCCATATCACCGGCCCCCTCGATTGGTGGGAAGCTCAACAACGCCAGGCTGGCTGGCAGCAAACCCTGGAAAAGGCAGGTCTCGGCGTGGAGCCAGCGCACTCGGCCGAAGGGAACTGGTCTTCCGCCAGCGGCGCTCGCGCCGCCGTCCGGCTGCTGGAACAGTACCCTCGGTTAGACGCCATTTTTGCTGCCAATGACCAGATGGCTCTTGGCGCCATCCATGTGCTTGGCGAGCGCGGCCGGCGGGTGCCACAGGATGTGGGCGTAATCGGCTTCGACGGCATTTCCGAAGCTGCTTACTTCCGGCCGCCCCTATCTACTATTGATCAGGATCAGCATAAATTGGGCTGCGGCGCGGTGACCGAGTTATTGAAGAGGATTGAAGGCGGCCATGAGGATGGTAAAGATAGCGGCGCGCAGTCTGTCTTGCTACGTCCTCAGTTGATCGTCCGCCAAAGCACTGCGCGCTAGTAAAGCGGAAATTGGGTTCGAGCTCCTGCCCCGCAGTCGCCTGGACGCACACCCTTGGCAGGAAAGGAGGTGTAAACGGTAAATTGAGCCAGAGAGCCAGAGAACCAAAGAAGAAGACAGAATGTTTTAAGTCCCAATCTCGCGACCGGGGCTATGATATTTAGGAGAAGAGATAAAATGAACCCGCAAAAGCTTTGGAAACTGTTACTTCTCCTTCTTCTTGCCTTCTCGTTGTCCCTGGCGGCCTGTGATGGTGGCACTGAGGACGCTCAGCTAGAGACGCCGGAGGAGGCCGTGGACGAGGAAGTGGCAGAGGAAGAGGAGGCGGCAGAGGAAGAGGAAGTGGCCGAAGAAGCATCGCCGGAAAGCGACGAGGCTGTGACGGATGCTCAAGCCAAGCCTTCCGGCAGCCTACTCATCTGGGTACAGCAGGCGAACCAGGATGTCTTTGAACAGACCGTCCTCGACGATTTCCTCGCCGAGTATCCCGACATCCAGATTGAATGGGTAAATTACCCACCGGACGAGGTCGCCAGCCAGTTGCAGGTGGCAATCCAGGGTGGCGCCGGCGCCCCAGACCTGGCGGTAACGGAGAACCGTTTCATCCCGCGCCTAATTGAGCTCGGTGGCCTGGTAGACCTCACCGAGCAACTGCAGCCATACGTAGACGACCTGAACCCGGCCGCCGTGGAATTCGGCTCCAAAGAAGGCAGACACTATTCGTTCCCGTGGGACGTTGGCCCAGTGGTCACCTTCTATCGCCGCGACCTCTTTGAAGCGGCCGGTCTTCCGACCGAACCGGCGGAGGTCGAAGAGTTAATCTCCACCTGGGACAAGTTCCTCGATGCGTGCATACAGATCAAAGAAGAGACCAACGCCAACTGCTTGGCACTGAACAAAGCCAATAACTACGGCGATCCTTACTTCAACATGCTCTGGCAACAGGGCCTGGATTGGGTCAACGAAGAGGGCCAAATCGTCGTCGACTCACCCCAGCATGTGGCCACGCTCGAGAAACTTGGTGAGTTCTGGGAGGCTGAAGTCGTCTCTGACCAGCTGGAGTGGACGGATGGCTGGTATGCCGAGCTTAACGCCGGCCTCGATGACGCCAGCGTGAGTCCGGTTGCCACCGTCACCATCGGCGCCTGGATGGGCAACTTCCTGAAAACCTGGATCGCCCCGGATCAGGGGGGCAACTGGGCGGTCGTCCATATGCCGGCGTGGGAAGAGGGCGGCGCCCGTAGTGCCAACCAGGGCGGCTCCGCCTTCATCATTCCCGAGCTAAGCAGCAACAAAGAAGCGGCATGGGCCTTCGCCGAGTTCATGGTCGGTCGCGAAGACAACCATCTGGAGATCTTCCAGTATAGCGACTACTTTCCCGCCCTCGAATCCACCTATGATGCACCACTTTTCAGCGAGCCCGATCCCTACTTTGGCGATCAGGTGACCCGCCAGGTGTTCGTCGATGCTGCGCAAAATATTCCCAACGTGGGCATCTACGTCCCGGAGAACAGCACCATCACCGCTGCACTTCAGACGGCGGTCCAGAAGGTTGGGCTGGGCGAGGCATCGGCCGAAGCAGCCCTGCAAGAGGCGGCCGAAACGGCGCGCCTGGAGACGGGACTCGACTAGCAAAGCCTTAGCTTGACTGGCATGCGTTGACGAGCGATCTGCGGGGTTGGGCAGCCTAACCCCGCAGATCGCCCAGGAGTCGCCGATGGAGTCGATAGAACGGACCACGACCCGTCCCCCGAAAACCTTCGCGCGCCGAAAACAGGCTGTCTTGCGGCAAGCAAGGCGTTCCCGATGGGCGTATGTTTTTATCTCGCCTTTCTACATACTCTTTACTATCTTTGGCCTGGGCCCGCTGCTCTTTTCGATCTACTTGAGCCTGACGGAGTGGAAGGGTGTTGGCCCTCTGGAATTTGCCGGGTTGGAGAACTACGCTCGCCTGGTCCAGGACACGGTGTTCTGGCAGTCGATGCGCAACGGCGTGATCCTCTTCTTCCTCTACGTGCCAATCATGTTGTTGCTGGCGCTTGTGCTCGCGGTAATTCTCAATTCCGGCCGCGTGCGAGGCTACCGCATCTTTCGCACCATCGTTTTCATGCCCTTCATCACCAACATGGTAGCCGCCGGTTTCGCCTTCCGCATTCTGTTCACCCAGCAGTACGGGCTGATCAACATTGGCCTTGGCTGGCTGGGGCTACCCGCTGTGCCTTGGCTGGAAAGCGTGTGGGGGGCGCGCGTCTCCCTTAGCGTGCTTATTATCTGGGCGTGGCTGGGGTACAATATGGTGATCATGATGGCCGGCCTGGAGACGATCCCCAGAGAATTAACCGAGGCCGCGCTGGTGGACGGCGCGACGCCGCGTCAGGCGTTTTTCCACATCACGATCCCACTCATGAAGCCGGTGATCCTCTTCACGGCCGTGACGTCCACCATCGGTAGCTTCGGTCTCTTCGCCGAAGTCGCGTCGTTGACGCAGGGTGGCCCCATCAACGCCACAATCACGCCGCTCATTCGCATCTACGACGTCGCCTTTGGAGGCCTTCGTTTCGGCTATGCTTCGGCGCTTGCCTACACCTACTTCGCCATCATTTTTTTGCTCACGATCATGCAGGTACGCTTCGCTCGTGAACGCGATTGACAACAAATGACCGAGCGAGCTTTACGGAGACGATCTATGAATAGAAATCACCTTCGAGAAGGGTCGATTACAGTATTCATTCACCTGCTCTTGATCCTACTCACCCTTTTCATGCTGCTGCCGTTCATCTGGATGTTGAGTACGTCATTTAAACTACCTCAAGATGTCTTTGGCTTTCCCCCCACACTCTTTAGCAAAGACTCCACCCTGATCCATTACAAATTCCTCATCGAGGAGCAGAACCTGCTGCTCATTGTCTGGAACACCTTCTTCGTGGCCTTTACGTCCACGGCGCTCTCCCTTTTCTTCACTTCGCTAGGTGGCTTCGGCTTTGCCAAGTACAACTTCCCTGGCAAAGAACCGCTCTTCGCCTTTCTACTGGCGACGATGGTCGTCCCCTTCGCCGTGACGATGGTCCCGTCATTCATCCTGATGCGTTACTTCAAATGGGTCAATACCTTCTGGGCGCTGATCGTGCCCGGCGCGGCGAATGCCTTCGGCATCTTCTTCATGCGCCAGTACATCGCGTCCATCAACAACGAGTTGTTGGACGCGGCGCGAATCGACGGTGCAACAGAGTTCGCCATCTACCGGCGGATCATCCTGCCGATTATCACCCCGGCGCTGACCAGTCTGGGGCTGATCTTTTTCATGGCGTCGTGGAACAACTACCTTTGGCCACTGATCATTCTAAAAACGCCGGCGAAATTTACGATTCCGCTGGCTATCGCCTCTTTCGGCGGCGCCGTAGGCCTGACCAACTATCCAGGTCAGATGGCTATGTCGGTGATCAGTATCATTCCCCTGTTGATCATTTTCCTGCTGTTCCAGCGACGTTTTGTGGAAGGCGTGATGGCCGGCGCAGTAAAGACGTAGCCGGTAGCCAGGCCTGGAGAAACGGATGAACGAGAACAAGCGCAAGTACACCGTTGGAGTCGACTTCGGCACCTTGTCTGGGCGGGCGGTCCTGGTCGACGTGAACGATGGCCGCGAGGTGTCCACGGCCGTGCACCCATACCGCCACGGGGTTATCGACCGGCGACTGCCGGATAGTGATGTCGAATTGGAGCCGGATTGGGCGCTGCAGGACCCCAACGACTATCTGGAAGTGTTCAAGAAAGCCGTACCGGCGCTGCTGGCAGAAAGCGGTGTGGACCCAGCGGACGTCATCGGCATCGGCATCGACTTCACCGCTTGCACGATGCTGCCCACTACCGTGGATGGCACACCTCTCTGCTTCCTCGACCGATGGCGGGACAACCCCCACGCCTGGGTCAAGCTGTGGAAGCACCACGCCGCACAGCCAGAAGCCAACCGGCTCAACGAGACAGCCCGTGCCTTCGGCTACGACTTCCTCGACCGTTATGGTGGCAAGATCAGCAGCGAGTGGTTCTTTCCCAAAGCGTGGCAGATACTCGACGAGGCGCCGCAGCTATATGAAGCGGCCGGCCGCCTTATTGAAGCAGCCGACTGGGTCGTCTGGCGGCTTACCGGGCAGGAGAAACGTTGCGCGCCGCTGGCCGGTTACAAGGCCATCTGGTCCAGGGAAATAGGATTCCCTCCCAATGGATTTTTCCGGGCCCTCGACCCGCGTCTTCAAAACATCGTCGACGAGAAGATGAGCCGCCAGCTTTATGACCTGGGCGAAAAGGCTGGGGGCCTAACGGAAGAGGCCGCCGCGTGGACCGGCCTCAAAGCGGGCACGGCCGTCGCTGTGGCCAATATAGACGCCCACGTCTCTGTACCCGCGGCCACGGTCACCGAGCCTGGCCAGATGACCATTGTCCTGGGCACCTCCAACTGCCATATGGTTCTGGGCACCGAAGAGCAGATTGTGCCGGGAATGTGTGGCTACGTCGCCGACGGCATTCTCCCCGGCTTCTACGGCTATGAGGCCGGCCAGTCCTGTGTGGGCGACCACTTTGCCTGGTTTGTCGAAAACTGTGTGCCCGCTGCCTACCAACTGGAAGCTGCTGAGCGAGGGATGGACATCCACGAGCTACTAGAAGAGAAAGCGAGCCGGCTTGTGCCGGGCGAAAACGGTTTGCTCGCACTGGACTGGTGGAACGGAAACCGTAGCATCCTTGTCGACGTCGACCTGACCGGCATGATGTTAGGGATGACCCTGGCGACCCGGCCGGAGGAGATCTATCGTGCGCTCGTCGAAGCTACCGCCTATGGAACGCGGCTCATCATCGACACCTTCAACCGGCACGGCGTGCCTGTGAGCGAAATCGTCGGCACCGGCGGCTTGCCGGAGCGCAACCAGCTGCTCATGCAGATTTACGCAGACGTTACCGGCCTGCCCATCACCATTCCCGTAACGAGCCAAACGCCGGCCGTGGGCGCCGCTATGCACGGCGCCGTTGCGGCCGGACGTCGCGCCGGTGGCTATGACACGATTTTCGAAGCCAGCCGTCAAATGTCCCACTTGCGCGACGACCGCTATGAACCGATTGTTGAAAACCAGGCGATATACGAGGTCCTCTACCAGGAGTATGTCCGCTTGCACGACTACTTCGGCCGAGGGGCCAACGACGTTATGAAGCGGCTGAAAGAAATCCGCTACCGGGCGCGCCGCCATCCGCAGGCCGGGGTGATGCCGGCCGCGGAGGTGGGCGCATGATGCTGGAAGTGCTGCGCCGGGAGGTGTGCGCACTGCACGCTGAGCTGCCCAGAAACAACCTCGTCGCCTGGACCAGCGGCAACATCAGCGGCCGGGATCCGGCAACCAACCTGGTGGTCATCAAGCCCAGCGGCGTGAAATTTAGCCACCTCACGCCGGAGAGCATGGTGGTCGTGGATCTGGAGGGAAACGTGGTGGCGGGAGATTTCAAGCCTTCCTCCGATACGGCATCTCACTGTTACATCTACCGCCATATGCCCGAGGTGTACGGCGTCGTGCACACCCACAGCCGCTACGCCACCGCCTTCGCCATCCTCGGCCGGGAGATACCTTGTGTGACCACGGCGATGGGCGACGAGTTTGGCGGTCCGATTCCCTGTGGCGGCTTTGCCCTCATCGGCAGCCAGGAAATTGGGCAGCAGGTCGTGGAGGCGCTGCAGCGGAGTCGCAGCCCTGCCTGCCTGCTACAGAGCCACGGCGTTTTCGCCGTCGGGCCGACCGCCGAGGCGGCAGTCAAGGCGGCCGTGATGACGGAAGACAACGCCGCCATCGTCTGGACCGCCATGCAGATCGGTGAACCGCTGGCCATCGCCCAGGAGGACATCGAACGGCTGCACCGGCGCTACCGCACGGAGTATGGCCAGTAACCCGGCCTTGCCCGGCCGGCTGGAAACAACGTGGAGGAAAACATGGAGCAGAGAAAACCCCGGATCGGCCTGGTGGGCATCATGCAGTCGCTTTACGACGAGATGCTGCCGGGCATTACCGAGCGCCAGGCAAATTACGCCTGCGACATCGCCGCTCAATTAGGCGATGTCGCCGATATCCGTTTCAGCAAGCCGATCAAGTCGCGCGCCGATGTGGAGGAAGTCGTGCGCGGGTACGAGCACGATAACGTAGACGGCATGATGCTTGTCAACCTCACCTTCGGACCGGCCATGCGCATCACCCGGGCCTTCGTGGATACCAACAAGCCGCTCATTCTGGCCAACACGCAGCCGGAGCGCAACATCACTGACCAGTGGGACATGGGCGACATGACCTACAACCAGGGCATCCACGGCATACAGGATACGGCCAACACGCTTGTACGCATGGGAAAGCCCTTTGCCGTGATCACCGGCTACTGGAAGGACGGAGAATTCAAGCGGCAGTTCGTCGACTGGGCCCACGCAGCTAAGACGGTCAGTGAATGGCGCCGGTTGCGCATCGCCATCTTCGGCTACAGCATGAACGGCATGGGCGATATCCGCGTAGACGAGACGGCGATGATGCGTAAGCTGGGGCCGGAGATTAACTTCCTGGCACAAGGGGATCTCTACCGCGCCATGCGTGCCGCGGAGGACGACGAAATTCAAAGGGTCATCGAGTGGGAAAACCAGCAGTTTGAAATTGACTCCAATCTGTCTCAGTCCCAACGAGAGGAGTCGGCCCGCTACCAGGTCGCCCTATACCGGCTCCTCGGCGACGGCGGCTACGGCGCCTATTCCACCCACTTCGACGTCATCGGTGAAGACGGCCGGTTCCAGTTCCTGCCCCTCGCCGCGGCCTCCCACCTTATGGCCGCCGGTTATGGGTTTGGCGCCGAAGGCGACGCCTCCAGCGCCGCCCTCGTGACCGCCGGCCACCATCTCATTGGGGACGCCCATTTCACCGAAATGTATGCGATGGACTTTGACCGCGACACCGTGCTCATGAGCCACATGGGCGAAGGCAACTGGAAGGTGGCCCGCGACGACGAACCGGTGCGGCTGATCGATCGCGCGCTGGGAATTGGCGGGCTGGGTCGGCCGCCTACGGTGCTCTTCCGGCTCCGGCCAGGACCGGCAACACTTACCTCACTCGTGCCCGTGCAGGGCGAACATTTCCGGCTGGTCGTCTCGCAGGGCACGATCATCGAAGACGCGCCCCATATGCCGGTCCTGGAGATGCCCTACGGTGAGTACCGCCCCGATTCCGGCCTGCCGGCGGCGATGGACGGCTGGCTCCGTGCAGGTGGCACTCACCACCAGTGTATGAATCTGGGCCACTGGGCCGAGCGCTGGCGGATATTCTGTGAGTTGACCGGCATCGAATACGTGCGCGTCTGAGGGCAGCTCGCGCCACCGAGCCTCATTAATTACGAACCGGACGCTCATCATCCGCCGGGGTCACAGCCGGCCGTCATGTGGAGGACACCGATGGCCACGATACCGCAAGCCCTGCATCTGGGCGCTGCTTACTATCCCGAACACTGGCCTGAGGATCGCTGGCCCGAGGACTTCCGTCTAATGCACGAAGCAGGCTTTAACGTTGTCCGCCTCGGCGAGTTTGCATGGTCTACGATGCAGCCAGAAGCCAACACCTTCCGCTTCGGCTGGCTGGAGCGAGCTGTTGACCTCTTGGCCGCGCATGGGATCGTCTCCGTCCTGGGAACGCCGACAGCCGCGCCGCCAGCGTGGCTGGTACAACAGCATCCTGACCTGATGGCGGTCGATGAACTTGGCAGGCGGGTGCAGTTCGGCAACCGCTGTCACTACTGTGTCAACTCCCCCGAGATGCACGATGCTACCCGGCGCATCGTCACAGCCATGGCCCAGCGCTTTGGAGACAATCCGCACGTTATCGGCTGGCAGCTCGACAACGAATACAACCGCGTCTGCTTCTGTGACCGCTGTCAGGGCGCATTCCAGCGCTTCCTCCGCGAAAAGTATGCCGCGCTCGATGCCCTTAATGAGGCCTGGACCACCCGCTACTGGAGCCAGACCTACTCCGACTGGTCGCAAATCCCGATCCCCATCGGTCGTCACAACCCGGCTCTGCTGCTGAACTTCCAGCAGTTCATCACCCACAGTTACCACCGCCTCCAGCATTTGCAGATCGGTCTGTTGCGGGAGTACGTGCCGGACCACATCTGGATCACCCATAACTTCATGGGCTGGTTCCCCGGCTATGACCACTACAAACTGGCGGAAGAGCTGGATCTGGTTTCCTGGGACTGGTACGTCGGCACCGGTTACCACGACTACCTTAACAGTGGAGCGGTTCATGACCTGACGCGTGGTTTCAAGCGCCAGAACTTCTGGCTCATCGAAACCCAGCCCGGCCACGTGAACTGGTCTACGGTTAACAACAGCCTGAACAAATGGGAGGCGCAGGCTATGGCCTGGCATGCTGTGGCTCACGGGGCCGATGCTATCCTCTACTGGCAATGGCGCTCGGCCCTAGGCGGCCAGGAGCAGTACCACGGTACCCTGGTGGACCAATCGGGGCAGCCGCGTCCCTTTTTCCGGGAGGCGCAGCAAATTGGGAAGGCGTTCCGAAAGGTGAGCGAGCTGCTGGCCGGCTCTACTGTTCCGGCCGACGTCGCCCTGCTCAACGACTATGCCAGCCGCTGGTCCATTGACTGGCAGCCGCACCACGAAGATTTCGACTACGTCGCGCACTTGACCCACTATTACCGTCCCCTGGCGGCGCGGAACGCGTCGAGGGCAGTCGTCTCGGCCGACACGCCCCTCGACGGTTACCGGCTGGTGATTGCTCCGGCGCTGCTTATTCTGGACGACGGGCGGGCGGCGGCGTTGGAACAATTTGTGCGTCAAGGCGGGCACCTGGTGCTCACCATTCGCACTGGCATGAAAGACAGGCACAATGCCCTGCTGCCGTCCCGACAGCCTGGTCCTCTGCGTGCGGGAGCTGGCGTGGAGGTGGAGGATTACTACGCTCTGTTAGAACCCATCTCTATAGAGGGAGATGATCGCGTCGGCCAGTCGAGACAGTGGGCGGAGCGGTTGCGCATTCTCGACGAGAAGAGCGTCCAAGTGTGGGCCCGCTATGGCCGGGCCAACGGCTGGCTGGATCATCATCCTGCGGTGACCGCCCATCCCTTTGGCAAGGGCATTGTCTATTACGTGGGCGCCTACCTCGACGATGAAAGCCAACAGGCGCTACTCGACCGCATTATGAAAGCGGCCGGCGTAGAGCCCATCTTATTTACCCCTCCAGGTGTGGAGGCGTGTCTGCGCCAGCGTCCGGACGGTGTTGCTCTTTATTTCCTGGTCAACCACGCAGCCGCCCCGGCGACCGTCTCTCTGCCATGGCCGGCCCATGATCGTCTGCAGGACAGGACAGTGCAAGGTGAGCTGCAGCTAGAGGCGTACGGCGTTTCCGTGCTGACCAGGGTGTAACCGGATGAGCGCATGGCTCGTTGTCCTCATGGAGAAGCGCGCCCTCGCCTCATGGACAATGTGTACAAAGCGCTAGATTAAGGAGAAGCATCGCATGTTTCCGTTTGGCGTCGATTACTACCCCGAGCACTGGCCGGAAGAAAGGTGGCCACGCGATGCACGCCTCATGCATGAAGCGCGCATCAACGTCGTCCGGCTGGCGGAATTTGCCTGGTCTAGGCTGGAACCGGAGGAGGGGCGCTTCGACTTTGACTGGCTGGATCGGGCTATCGACGTCCTGGCCGGCCACGGCATCCGCGTCATCCTGGGCACGCCTACGGCGTCCATGCCTCCCTGGCTGGCCAGTAAGCATCCAGACGTATTCATGACGTTGCAGGATGGCAAGCGCCGCACTTACGGGAACCGGCGTAACTATTGTCCGACCAGTGAGACCTACCGTCTCTATTCCCGGCGCATCACGCAGGCCATGGCCGAACACTACGCTGACAACCCGCACGTCATCGGCTGGCAGACGGACAACGAATTAGGTGGGCAGACCGGGGGCTGCTACTGTGAGGCGTGCCGCGAGGATTTCGGCCGCTGGCTCCAGGAGCGCTACGGTTCCCTCGATAAACTCAACGAGCAATGGGGCGCCGTCTTCTGGAGTCACGTTTACAACACCTGGTCCGAAATTCCGGCGCCGCTGGAGAGCGGCAGTTCGCCTAACCCAGGGCTGGCGCTCGATTGGAAGCGTTTCGCCTCGGACGCCTATGTCGACTTCCAGCAGGAACAGATCGACATCCTGCGCGAACTCAGTCCGCAAAAGTTCATCACGCATAACCTGATGGGCTTTCGTTTCGATCAGCTCAACTACTTCGATCTGGCTGAGCCGCTTGATTTCGTGGGCTACGATATCTACGTACGGATGCAGTGGACGATAGAAAATGAAGTAGACCCGAGTCTCGCCGCTCTGGGACACGACACCATGCGCGGGCTCAAACGGCAGAACCACTGGGTCATCGAGCAACAATCCGGCTCTGGCGGATGGGAGATCGTCAGCGTGGCTCCTCGCCCCGGCGAATTACGACTCTGGGCCTACCAGTCCATTGCCCATGGCGCCGACGGCATCATCTTCTTCCGTTGGCGTACGGCGCGCTGGGGCACCGAGCAATACTGGCACGGTGTGCTCGATCACCACGGTGAGCCCGGTCGCCGCTACAGCGAAATCCAGCAGATGGGCCACGAGATCCACGTGCTTGGCGACCTGATCCAGGGCTCAGAGGTGCGGGCCGAGGTGGCCATTCTGCACCACTACGACACCCGCTGGGCCTTTCAAATTCAGCAGAACAACCCCAGCTTCAGCTATGCCGAGCACGTCAAGCAGATTTACCGCGGCTTCTACCGCCAAAATGTGCCAGTGGACGTGGTCCATCCGGCTACCGAACTGAGTGGTTTCAAAATAGTCGTTGCTCCCGCCCTCTATGTCCTCCCAGGCGAGGTAGCCGATAATCTGCAGCAATATGTGCAAGGCGGTGGCACTCTGCTGATCACCGCGCGAAGCGGGGTCAAGGACGAGGCCAATGCCGTGGTCGAGCAACCGCTGCCGGGCCTTCTGGCGCCAATCGCCGGCGTCGCTGTCGAAGAATATGATTCGCTCCCCTCCTGGAAGAGCAATGGCCTGGCCTTTGAAGCGCCGGGGCTGGAAGGGGAAACCCTTGAGAGCGCTATCTGGGCTGATGTGCTGACGCCGACCACGGCCGAGGTGGTTGCTCGCTATACCAGGGAGTATTACGCCGGCCGGCCCGCCATCACCCTCAACCACGCCGGAGCCGGGCGCGTCCTCTATGCCGGCACGTTGGCTGGAAGCGAGCTTTTCACGCGGCTGGCCCGCTGGCTATTGGAGCTGGCGAGCATCGAACCGCTCCTGGAGACACCTCACGGTGTGGAAGCGACTGCCCGCTGGAAAAACGGACGCCGCCTACTTTTCCTGCTGAACCACAACGAGAGCAGCGCGACGGTGACGCTCGATCACGACTATCGTAATCTCCTGCGCGAGGGTGCCGTCGTCTCGGGCAACGTCTCGCTCGCCCCCTACGAGGTCATGATTCTACAATGAACATTTTTTCTGATGGGCCAATACCCAATTACTGGTGCGCCTGGCGGAGAAGCGCCTGAGGCCTACGCCTGGTAGATGGAGGCGTCAACCGCATGAAAACAGAACTGACGCAACAACAGATTGCGGCATACCGTGACAACGGCTTCCTGCTGGTCGAGCAGTTCTTGGACCCGGACGAACTGGCCACATGGCGAGAAGTCACCGAGGAAGCGGTCCGCCAGCGACTGGAGGCCGGTGGCTTTATGACCAACCAGGCCAATCCGGACAGTTATTACGCCCGCGTCTTTATGCAGTGCCAGCGCCTAGCCGACACCCACCAGGGAATGGCCGAGCTAATGCTGGACGAGCGGCTGGGAAACGTTGCAGGAACGCTGGCCGCAGTGGATGGCATTCGCATCTGGCACGACCAGGCGTTGATCAAGCCGCCGTACGGCAACCCCACGGGCTTCCACGTCGACAACCCATTCTGGTCCTTCTACTCGCGCGATGCCATCTCCATCTGGGTTGCGCTGGACGATGCGACTATCGCCAACGGCTGCCTCTGGTACCTTCCAGGTACCCACAAGGCAGCGACGTTTAGCCTGGTGGCTATCGGCGAGAACCTGGGCGATATCTTCAGGACATACCCACAGTGGGCAAAGATCCAGGCCATTCCCGCGCCGTGCCCGGCCGGTGGCGCCCTGTTCCACAACGGCCTGGCGGCGCACGCTGCGGGTCCTAACATGACTCCTTACCCCCGTCGGGCCATGACGTGTGCTTACATGCCCGACGGGAGCACATTCAATGGACAGCGAAACATATTGCCGGAGACCTATTACAATTCTCTAGAGGTAGGTGACGTGTTGGATGACGATTCCATCAACCCGCTGATCTGGCGCCTGTAGTACTACGTTGAGATTATCGCTGGGGCCAAGCCTATAAGTCACCCCACATGCAAAACAGAACCACAGCCCAGGCGTTGCTACTTTCGCACCGTGATGCCATTGCGTCGCCGTTTGCACTCGCGTCGTACGTGTAAGCCGGATGGATCACTGTGTCCACGTGGAAGGTTACGCTTTTGGTCCGATGGCGAATCCCACCCACACCCGTCGCTCAGGCGGGAAGAACGCTATCAGCAATTCTGATCATACGCTCGCTGAAGCCAATCCAGAACTTCGGAATCGACTTCTTCAGGCACCGTCAGGCCAATCTACAGTTGCATCGTCTCCTGAATCTTCGACGGTTGTAAGCGCCCGCCCGGCTGATACCCCTCCAGCCGCAGACCGAGAACGACGCGCTTCTTCGTCGTGGGTTCCACGCGTCCACGTCATCGCCGCTGCGCTCATTGAGTAATCGCGCGTACATGTCCCTCATTCCCCGCTAGTCACGAGTTTGCGCCATCGGGATCTCCTTCTGTGGACTTTTTAGCTGCCCGGCTCGTGAACGCGCCGCCCCAGATGAAACGGTCGTGATCGAAACCGTCTTCGCCTGGCCGGGCATGGG
>JAICPS010000275.1 GCA_025929715.1 Anaerolineae bacterium
CGCCCCGGTGTGATAGTTGAAGCTATCGCGCAGGCGGTAGTAGTTGCCAAAGGTGTTGGCGTCGTGCCATTCGCCTGGCCACAACTCGGCTTCGCGGCGTTCGGCGTCACTGCCCACGGGCGGATCGAAGCCGTCCGCCAGCCGCACTGCGTCCGGGGCCGGCGACTGAACCTTGCGCCAGCGCACGGCGGCAAAGGCGACACGGCGACCCTCTTCGCCTGTGTGATTGGTCAGGTTCACCTGGCCACTCGTCGGGTTGTTGGCGTCCAGCTCGTAAATGCCGAGCGACACCCACTGGTCCGAGAAACGCATCTGGTTGACCTCGACGATGATCGGCTCTTTTTCGCCCACGACGCCGTGGATATGGTACTGCGCGCTGCGCGAGGTGGCGTGCTGTCCGGGCACCCACACAGCAATGTCGTAATGGCCGGATTCCACGATATCAGGCAGCCAGATGGCCCAGACACTGCTCGGCGTGGCGGACACGGTGCGCGCGTATTTGAGCTGGCGGGCGCCGTGCTGCATGGGAATGAAGGCCGCGTAGGGAAACTGCGGATAGAGCCCGTCGCGGTAGCGCTCGTCGCCGACGTGAATCTCGATCTCCGCGCCTTGCGGCTCGACCTCCACGCCCCCCTGCCCGTCGTCGTAGTGATAGGCGGCGATTGCGTCCCACAGCTCGCTGCCGTTGTAGCGCTGGTTGCCCAGGTCGAAGAAGGCATGCTCCCAACTCCAGAAAGTGACGGCCGGCAGACCCAGCGCGCGCGCCTGGTCCATGAAGCGGTGAATCTGCAGCGGCGAAGCCGACCAGTAGTAGCGATCATTTTCGCTGCCGTACATCTCGCCGAACGCCGCACCGGTGGGTACAAACATTTTCTTCGGAAATAATTGCTTGTACTCCTCGTAGCTGCGGCGCAGGCTGACGAGCGAATCGCCTTCTCCTTTGGCCACCCAGTAAATCTGTGGCATGGCGATGTCGCTGTCCTCCATGAAGGCGCTGAAGGGGAACGTGGGATGGTAGCGCATGTAGCGATAGGAGGAGAACCCTATAATGGCGCCGTGCGTGGCGCCTTGCGCTCCACTGAGCTCGTGGCGCAGGGCGCCCATGTAGTCACGTGCCCTCGTGGAGCCGCCGGCGACGGACCAGCGCCGCTCGCCGATATCCTCGGCGTTGACGACCAACCCGGTCAGCTCAAAGTATTTGGCGCGTTCGGCAAGCTTGCGCGCCTGCTTTTGTGGGTCGGCGTCCTGGCCGTAGGCGAAGGCCCAGCCCCAGACTGTGATACCCGCGGCGCGCAGCGCGGCGATCAGATCGACTGTGGCCTGCTCTTTTACGCCGTCAGAATCCGTTTGGGGCAATGGGTAGTTGTCCTCGCCATCGGCAATTTTGACGATGATGTGCTCAACGCCGGCGGCGGCTGCTTTTTCGGCCGCTTCCTGTGGAGAGCGAATGCCGGGTCGGGTCAGAATTTTTTCGACCCGCCACATAAAATATCCCTTTCCTTCTATCACCGACTTTACTCCTGTGCCGGACAAGCGGTTTGCCGCAAGTGGATCGGCGCCGTTTGTCGTCGTGGTTTGTGCAACAGTGGTTCCACGGTACATGATGTTTTTGTTCCTGTCACGCCAGGTGTCTTATTTGCAGGTTCGCAATTTGAACGGTCGTAGCGTAAGCCGCCGGCTTGTGGGGCGCGAAACGCCCAGAGCACGGGCCGGCGGCCTATGCGACCGGGACCGGGTTTGTCGTAAACGCTTCAGCGGTTATGCGACCGAGGTCGTTACTGCGAACGGCGGTCATGCCCAGTTGGCTGGCACTGAATCCGCAGCCGGTGGCGATTACCGTCATACGAATCTCGTCGTCGAGCGTCGCGTCTACTGCGGCGCCGAAAATGATGTTGGCGTCCGGGTGAACCCGGCGGCGGATGACGGCGGCGGCCTGGCGCACTTCTTGGAGCGTCAGAGAGGGGCCGCCGGTGATATTGAACAGTACGCTCCGCGCGCCGTCGATGGTCACGTCGAGGAACGGCGAGTTCGTGGCCTGCTCGGCGGCGAGCCGGGCGCCGGCAGGCCCGTATCCGATCCCCGTGGCGATAATCGAGGGACCGCCCACGTCCATAACAGTGCGCACGTCGGCGAAATCCACGTTGACTAGCCCCGGCGAATTGACCAGCTCCGTGATGCCCTGCACGCTTTCGCGCCAGATGTTAAGGGCCAGGTCGTAGGTCTGATGAAAGGCCAGCGCGCCTCCCGCCATTTCCAGCAGGCGGTCGTTGGGAATGGCGATCAGCGTGTTGACGTGCTTTCTAAGAAGTTGGATGCCCTGCTGCGCGTGCTGCGCGCGACGTCCCCCTTCAAATGAGAAGGGAACGGTGACGATGGCCGTGGTCAGCGCGTCGTGCTCGCGGGCTGCAGCGGCGACCATGGGGGCCAGCCGCGTGCCCGTTTCGCCGCCCAGCCCACCGACGATGAAAACCATGTCCGAACCGGCTAAGGCGCGCCGCAGCAACCTGCACGGGTCACCCGCAGCGACGTGTATGGAAACCTCGGCGCGCGTCTTCTGCAGGTCGCGCTCGCTGTCGTCCACGGTGACGTAATCAACGCTATTGACGCCCGCTTCGACCATGGCGTTGACGGCGGTGATGCCACCATTGCCCACGCCCACGACACGGATTTTTGCCAGGTGATTGAATCGCTTTCTTCTCAACATTGGCACTTTTTCCTCCTTCCCCAAGAAGAGTTTCCTTGACAATGCAATGATAATGACGTAAATTTACCGTGAAAGTTGCGTGAATGCCACTCTTTTTTGCCGAAATAGGAACAATGGCCTATACGGACCACCCAAAAGGTTACCGTCGGGGCGATTAGCAGCGATTTACCAGATCGCCGTACGTCATGGTATAGGATTCGAGGGGTACAGACATGTCTGAGCATTATCTCACCGTTGACGACAAAATTTTCGTTGGGCGCGTCGAAGAGCAAAAGCAGTTTCGCGCTGCGCTGAGCGAAGTCATCGACCCCCCTACTCGCGAAGATCTCCCTTACGTTTGTCTGCTGTACGGGGACGGCGGCATGGGGAAATCGACTCTCGTCAGGCGCTTTTGCGCTATCGCGCACGAGGAGAAGCCGTTTGCCGGTAGCTTCCAAATTCTGTGGATCGACTGGGAAGACGAGCGTAAGAAGTTTCCCGCCCTGCAGGTGGCCCAGAACCAGATCAACGAAGAGACAGTGTTCGGAATCATCCACGCCGCGGCCATCCGCGAAAAATGGGGGCGCCAGTTCGCCGCCTACCTCAATGCGTTGAAGCGCCAGGAAGAAACGGCTCAGCAGGTGCAGGAGGTTCTGGCGGGTGACAATGACTGGGACGAAATGGGCATTTTGCGCGCGATCGGGTTGGACGCCCTGGCGAGCATCATCCGCTACCGGTTACCGATCATCGGCACGAGCGGCCAGGGCCTGGTGGAGGCTTTTCTGGAAGCCGGCATCCAGGTCGGGCTCGAGCAGGCCATCAAGCTACGCACCACGCTGCAAACGCACCTGCGTTCGCGTCTCAGTGACACGCACTACGAGCATCTACTAAATCCTTACGAGCAGCTTGCTCTGTCGTTGGGCCGCGGGCTGAACCGCGTGGCCAAACGCAAGCGGCTTATCGTTGTCCTCGACTCCTACGAAATCATCGACCGCACCGACCTGTGGCTGCGCGCCGTGATTCGCAGCGCCGGGCCGCGTGTGATGTGGATCATCAGCGACCGCAACGACCTTCTCAACAGCCGCCAGTTCGGCGACGAGTATTTCAAAGGCTACGCCGACGAATTTCCGCGCCGCCTGCTGGCTTACAACATGCGTCCATTAGCCATTGCCGACATTCGTACCTACTTCGAAGCGCGGGTGCCGCAGCGGTCATTGGACGTGGAGGAAACTGAAGCGATTAGCCGCGTTACGCGTGGTATTCCTCTGGCAATGCAGGAAGCAGCCGAAATCTGGAAGGCAGGCGCCTCGTTGCAGGAAATCACCGGCGACATCACCGCCAGCACGCCGGGCAGCCAGATCGTACAGAAAATGACCGACCGCTACCTGCAACACGCCGTGGACGTGGCCGACCGCCAGATCTTGTACGCTCTGGCGCTGGCTCGCGGCGACGTGGAGATCTTGCGCTCCATGCTGGCGGTCACGGTCGCCCCCACGCCTGGCGAACCGTTTAACCTGGAAGAGCTGCTGCGGCGCATGGAGCGTGATTACGCGTCGGTGCACGCGGCGCGCGCGCGCCTGCACGACGATCCGGCCCTATTCATGCAAGCGTACCTCAAGTCCGGCGTGCGGCGCACAAGCGGCCGCGTGCGAACCCTCAATCAGAAGGCAATTGAAGTGCTGCGGGCGCGCCTGGTGACGCTCGAAGAGGAGCTGCCGCGGCTGGAGGACCGTTGCCGCGACGATAATTGGGCCAGGGCGGCTTTGGACCTGGTCCACTATCTCTTCTGGGTGGACGAAAGTGAGGCGTGGCGCTGGCTGGCCGCGCGGTATGTGGAGGCGATGGCCTACAGCCGCGATTTGCGCAACGGGCTGCTGCAAATTGCGCGCGGCTGGAAGGGGATCCTCAGCGAAAGCGGCGAGCATTTGCTGCAGGCGCTGGATACGACAGGCCCCGACGAGGCGATCTTACTTAACGTGCTGGAGCAGCTCAGCGCGCGTGGCTGGATGGATGGACCCTATGCCGACGAGCGCCACGCCATATTGCGCATGCACAGCGCGGCGCAGCTGCTGCGTCACGGCAAGCAGCGGGCAGCGCTGGAGCTGTTCGAACAGGTGGAAGGTAATCTGCATGACGGGCGCGACCTGCTGCGCGAGCAGCTCGCCGACGCTTATGAACTGATCGCAAACCGCATGACGTGGCCCAATGGACGATACAACGTGGTCTATGACGCCGCCGCCGAGCGCGTGCTGCGCAAAGTCGTCGATTGGTTCCCCGGCCGCCAGCGCGGCTGGTATCTATTGGGAATGACGCTGGCGGCGGGCGGCGAAACGGACGAGGCGCTGGCCGCCCTGCACCGTACTGTGCAGCTAGACTCGCGGCATGCGGCGGCCTACAGCGCAAGCGGCGACCTGCATCTGGCGGCGGGGCGCAGCGAAGAGGCGCAGAGCGCCTATGAGGCTGCGCTAAAGATTGACCCTGACACGGCGACGGCGCGCGCCGGAATGGGCGCCGTCTACTACGCCCGCGGCGACGTGGATAAGGCCATTGCCGCCTTTGAGAAGGCGCTGAGGCTGGACGCCGGCTGCAGTCCTGCGCTCCTGGGCCTGGGACAGCTTTGCCTGGACCTGGGACGGCACGAGGAGGCCCGCCACGCGTTTCAGCGCGCGCTGAAGTTCCGGCGCGGGAATGGCGTCGCCTACCGTGGTCTGGGTGACGCAAACTGGGGCATGGGCGAGACGAACAAGGCGTTGGCTGCCTACAAGCTGGCGATTCGGGAAAATCCGCAAGACGCCGCCGCGTTCTGCGGTCTGGGCAACGTTTACTTCCGCGGCCTGAACCAGGCGGAAACGGCGGTTCCAGCTTACCGGCGGGCAGCGGCGCTGGACGAGTCGCTGGCGGAGCCACATGCTGGGTTAGGCGACGTTCACCGCGCGGCCGCCGAGATGGCGCAGGCGATTCAAGAGTACGAACTGGCGGTGGCCCTAGATCCGCAGGCTGCCGCGCCGTATCACGGGCTGGCGGAGGCCTATCGCGCGCTTGGGCAATATGGCGAGGCCCTGGACGCGCATCAAAATGCGGTGCAGCGGGACGCGCAATCCGGGATCTCGCCTGAACACCTGGGCGAAGTCTATCTGGCCCTGGACCGGCGCCAGGAAGCGGCGCAGGCTTATCGCCAGGCTATTTCCGCCGGCAATGAGGCCATTGAGACCTACACCGGGTTGGGGAAGGCGCTGCTGGCGATAGAAGAATTGGAGGGAGCTGAGGAAGCTTTTAGGGAAGCGCTGGCACGCGACGTACAGTGCGCCTCGGCGGTGCGTGGAATGGGCGAGATACAGCTGGCTCACGGCAGGCTGAACAACGCGCGGGCCACGCTGCGCCAGGCTATCGCGCTCGATCCCATCGACCCCTCTGCCCACATCCATCTGGGTCGGGCCATGTTGGGTCTGGACGATGCTGGCGAGGCCCTAAAGTCGCTGCAACGCGCGATCAATCTGGCGCCGGACGACGCGCGCGCCCATGCAACAGCCGGCGACGCGTACCGCACTCTAGAACAGCCATCTAAGGCGCGCGACGCCTACGAAAAGGCGGCGCACCTCGATCCGCAACTGGCGGCGCCGCACGTAGGCTTGGGCGACATATATGCGGAA
>JAICPS010000642.1 GCA_025929715.1 Anaerolineae bacterium
AGATTCCGGCCGTCTTTTGTTTGAAAATTCCAGGGGTCCATAAGTTGCTACCTATCGGCAATTGCGAGCAGGATGCTCGGGGTCCTGAGAGCGCCGGCGCTCCCACACCATGTCACATTCTAAACGTCCCAAAACGGTCGTCGGGGAACGGCGCTTTGACGGCGGCAGCAAAGGCCAGCGCCAGCGCAGTGCGAGTTTGAGCGGGATCCAGGATGCCGTCGTCCCACAGTCGCGCTGTGGCAAAATAAGGATCGCTCTCTTCCTCGTATTGGGCCAAAATAGGGGCCTTGAAATCGGCTTCGGCGCCGGCTATTGCTTGTTCATCGTTAGGGTCCACGTCACGCAGTGCACGCTCCTGACCCACGGCCCACAAGACGTTGGCGGCGGCTTCGCCGCTCATAACGCTGATGCGGCTGTTGGGCCAGGTAAAGAGAAACCGCGGGTCGTAGGCGCGACCACTCATGCCGTAATTGCCGGCGCCGTGACTGGCGCCGTGCAAGAGGGCGATGCGCGGCACGTCGACGTTGCTGACGGCCATCACCATCTTGGCCCCATCTTTGGCAATGCCCTGATTCTCATACTCTTTGCCGACCATGAAGCCGGCGATGTTTTGCATGAACAGCAGCGGCGTGCCACGCTGCCCGCAGAGCTGGATGAAGTGCGTGACTTTCAGGGCCGATTCGCTGAACAGCAGGCCGTTGTTGGCCACGATGCCCACAGGGAGCCCCATGATGTGCGCGAAGCCGCAGACGACGGTCGGGCCGTAGCGACTTTTGAACTCGGCCAGGCGAGAGCCGTCCACAAGCCGTGCAATGACCTCGTGCACGTCGTAGTTTAGGCGTGGGTCGGCGGGCACCACGCCGTATAGCTCCTGGGGGTCGTAGCGTGGCTCTTCGGGCGCCTGCATCGTGACGCCCATGGTTGGCCGGCGGTTGAGGTAAGCAACGACCTCCCGCACGCGCTGGAGCGCCGATGGCTCGTCTGGCGCGAAGTGGTCCGCGACGCCGCTAATGCGCGTGTGCACGTCGGCGCCGCCCAGGGCTTCGCTGGTCACTTCTTCGCCGGTGGCAGCCTTGACAAGGGGCGGGCCGCCCAGAAAAATGGTGCCGTTGCCTTCTACGATGATCGTCTCGTCGGCCATGGCGGGGATATAGGCGCCGCCCGCCGTGCAGGAGCCGAGAACGGCGGCGATCTGGGCGATGCCCTTGCCAGACATGCGTGCCATATGGTAGAAGATACGGCCGAAATGATAGCGGTCGGGAAAAACATCGGCTTGTAGGTGCAGGAAAGCGCCGCCCGAATCGACCAGGTAGATGCAGGGTAGATGGTTTTCTTCGGCGATGACCTGCGCGCGCACATGCTTTTTGACGGTCTCGGGGAAGTAAGTGCCGCCTTTGACGGTGGGATCATTGGCGATGATCATCACTTCCTGGGCTGCGACACGACCGATGCCGGTGACGATGCCGGCCGCTGGCGCTTCGCCGTCATACATCTGCCAGGCAGCCAGCGGGGAAAGTTCCAGAAAGGGGCTGCCGTCGTCGAGGATAGCCTCGATGCGCTCATGCACCAGCAGTTTGTTGCGCTCGCGCTGGCGGTCGATGATGCGCTCGGATCTTTCGAAAGCGGCTTCTTTTTGGCGCTCGTGCAGTTGGTCGGCGAGGCGCCGGTTGTGCTCGAAGTTCTGGCGGAATTCGGCGCTGTTGGTGTCGAGACGGCTGATGATTTCGGTCATAGGATGAATTGCCCTTGTTCTCACTCAGAGGTACCGGCACTTTTAAAGTACAGGTCACCTGCGCTAGAATTATGCCCGATTCGGGATTAATTCTCCAGAGAATTGGAGACAGCTGAACACAGATTCCAGGAAAATACATGGACGCTAACGATCTTGCCGGATTCATTGAACGGCATGACATTAATGCCGAGATAGTTTTTTTGCCGGAAACGACGCCAACGGTGGAGGCGGCGGCGGAGGCGGTTGGGGTGCAGCCCGCGCAGATTGTGAAGTCGGTGCTGTTCGTTGTCAAAGAGAAAGACGGAGAACCGCGGCCACAACTGGTCGTGACCAACGGCCTTTCACGCGTGAGCTATCGGGCGCTGGCCGATTATCTGGGCATCTCACGAAATCGGGTGCGCATGGCGCGGGCGGAAGAAGTGCAGGAGATGACGGGTTATGCGGTGGGCACCGTGCCGCCCTTTGGGCACGTTGCGCCGCTGCTCACGTTGTTGGATATAGACGTGATGCAACAGCAGGAGATTTATGCCGGCGGAGGGGCGATCAATGCGCTGATGCGCCTTACCGTAGGCGAGCTTCAGCGCGTGCTGCAAGCGGAGGTGGTGGGGCTTTCGTAGCGCAATTATCCTGATTGCGGGCTGGCAAGCTGGAAGCTTGCGCCACTCAGGCGGATAGAACAATGGGCTCGGTGCGCGTGAAGAGGCGCTGGCGGACGTAGAGGAGGGCAAGTACGATGACGACGGCGCATAATGCTCCGACTATCACTTTCATTATTTGGCGCTGGTTTGGTTCCATCGAGATCCTTCGTTTCAGTCAGGTTGACGCGTCACTTAGGA
>JAICPS010000523.1 GCA_025929715.1 Anaerolineae bacterium
ATGATAGAAAGATCGACGTTTTGTGGGGCGCAGAAAGTGAGGGCGTTAAATGGATCGTGCGCAGCGCCTGCATAGGGCAGTTGTTGCAGATTGATCGCAATGAGGTCGGCGGCTTTGCCCGCGGCCAACTGGCCGATATCGTCACGGCGCAGCACCAAAGCGCCGCCGCGGGTAGCCAGGCACAGCGCTTCTTCACCGGTGAGCGCGGCGGGATTGCCCAGCACGCGCTGTAGGAGCATGGCCATGCGCGCTTCGGCGAGTAGATGGCTGCCGTCGTTGCTGGCGGAACCGTCTACGCCGACACCGACAGGCACGCCGGCGTCGAGCATGGCGCGCAGGGGCGCGATGCCACTGGCCAGGCGCATATTACTGGTCGGGCAATGGGCGGCGCCGGTCGCGGTGCGCGCCATCAACTGGACCTCCTGCTCATTCACGTGCACGCTATGCGCCCACCACACGTCATCGCCGACCCAGTCGAGGTGTTCGGCGTAGACTGCGGGACGGTCGCCAAAGTTAGCCAGGCAGAATTCCTCTTCGTCCAGTGTTTCGGCCAGATGTGTGTGCATTGTGACGCCGTAGGAGCGCGCCAGGCTGGCCGATTCGCGCATCAGTTCGGGCGTGACGGTGAATGGGGAGCAGGGGGCAATGACGACGCGCAACATGGCGTAGGGATCCGGATCGTGAAAGGCTTCGATCACCCGCTCCGAGTCCTTGAGAATGGCGTTTTCATCCTGGACGACGCTGTCCGGCGGCAGACCGCCTTCACTCTCGCCGAGGGACATGGAGCCACGCGCGGCGTGGAAGCGCATGCCGATCTCCTGCGCAGCGCGGATCTCGTCGTCGAGTGTTGCGCCGTTGGGAAAGAGGTAGAGGTGGTCGCTGGAGGTCGTGCAGCCGCTCAGGATCAGCTCGGCCATAGCGGTGAGCGCGCTGACGTAGACCGCCTCGCCGTCCATGCGCGCCCAGATGGGATAGAGGGTGGTCAACCAGTCAAATAGCACGGCGTTGGGCGCCACGACGCGGGTCAGGGTCTGGAAGAAGTGGTGGTGAGTGTTGATAAGGCCGGGCAGTACAAGCATATCTGTGGCGTCGATGACCCGGTCGGCTTGCAGTTGGTCGTCGCCTAAGTCGGCCATTGCTCCCACCCAGTCGATGATGTTATCCCGAATGTATAATGCGCCATTGGAATAGGTCTGGCGCGCGTCATTCATGGTAATGAGCAGGGAAGCATTCTTAAGGAGAATAGTGGGCATTGGATCCTCGTAGCGGCGGCGAAGTGTTCTATTCTGACATAAGAAATGATAGCCGAGGCCCAGAGGGCCGGCAAGCAAAACTAGTTGTGTAAATCCGTGATACAATTACGCCTCAAAAAATCGCTTGGTAGAGATGAAGTATATGATCGACGGGTCAATGTTAGCGCAGATACCGGTGTTTGATAAGCTGCCGCAGGAAGATGTCGCCCTTCTGATGCGCATGTTGTGCGAAGAGACCGTTCCTGATGGTGATGTGCTGATGCACGAAGGGGAGGCGGGTGAGTTTCTGGTGATTGTCCTGGAAGGCGAACTTGAAATCGTCAAGGCCATGGGTACGCCCGATGAGTTGTCCATCGCCGTACCAGGGGTGGGTGAAGTCGTTGGCGAGATGGGTATGATTAATCCGGAACAGGGGCGCGTCGCCTCGGTGCGGGCGCGTGGGCCTGCGCGCGTGGCGAGGCTTTCACGCGCACAATGTGAACTGTTGGTATCCCGCCGTCCCATGTTGGCTTTCGAAATGCTTCGCGTGGTCAGCGAACGCCTGCGCCAGACCGACGACGCCATCATCCGCAACTTGCAGCAAAAGAACCGGCAGTTGCAGGAGGCATACGGCCAGTTACAGGAGGTTCAGGGGCGGCTGCTGGAGCAGGAGCAGGAAGAGCGCGATCGCGAGCTGGCGCTGGCACGCTACGAGCACGAGCTGCGCCTGGCACGCCGCATCCAGCAGTCGATGCTTCCGGCGCAGCTGCCGGATTTACCGGGCTGGCAGATAGCAGTGCGCTACCAGCCGGCGCGCGAAGTGAGCGGCGATTTTTATGACTTTCTACCCGCCAGGGGCAGGCGACTGTGGATGGCGGTGGGCGACGTGACCGGAAAGGGAGTGCCCGCGGCGCTGGTGATGGCGACGACGCGAAGCACGCTGCGTGGCGTGATGCAACAGGCGTTTTCGCCGGCAATGGCGCTCTTGCAAGCCAACGAGCTACTATGCGCCGAGATGCCGGCTAACGTTTTCGTCACCAGTATAGTAGGACTGCTGGATCTTGATGATGGCGTCCTGCGTTACGCCAACGCGGGCCACTCGCTGCCGTTCCTATCACAGGCCGGTAACACGTTGCAGCTGGATGCGACCGGCGTTCCGTTAGGCCTGATGCCGGGCATGGTGTACGAGGAAGGTGTTGTGACGATGCAGCAAGGCGATGAGTTACTTCTCTACAGTGACGGACTGTTGGAGGCGCGCAACTTAGCGGGAGAGATGTATGGGACCCAGCGCATCAGGCAGCAGCTAGAGGCGGACCGCGTGCTGTATGGAGCAGCCCAACTGTCACGGATGCTGGACGCGGTAGCAGCCTTCGCGGGCCCGGACTGGGAGCAGGAGGATGATATTACGTTGTTGACCGTGGGGAGCGAGCTCGATTAAGACGAGTTGGCTCTGGCGACTTGCACCATAACAGTTCTCGGCTGAGAACCTAAGTTTTCAAACCAGCATACGTGTTCTGATACGAGGTCGATTGCCAGTTGATAGGAGCCTGCTTGAGTGAAAACAACCGGAACCTGTGTGACGAGCGAGTGGCCAGAAGCTACGTCTTCCGAGAGAGTAGCTCGAGCGAAGTCAAGGTTAAGTAACTTGCCACTAGCGTCGTACAGATGAACGCCCACCTTAACTACGCCAATATCGCCGACGTTTTTATGTAACCATTTACTTTTCCCGGTATTGGTAAGTTGGACTGTAATATAAAGTGGCTCATCAATCCGCCCGGTTGCATTGAAGTCCAATACTTCAATTTTGTGACTCAGTTCTACATGCCTTCGACTGTCGTGGCGAAATGTACCTTTCGTGAAGAAAAACGTTGTCATCTGGCGCATGGTCACCGTGATACCGTGCCACACCTTTAGGGGCAATAATCGCCACCTGGTTAGTTTGACGTAATCGTTGTAAGTGAGATCCTGGCTGTGGGGATGAACCAATTTGATGCGTAATTCTCTAAAACCGATGGCTTCGGCCTGCTGCTTAATTTCATCCAGACGAATGTCGTTCTCCAGCACTTTATAATTGCGCATCTCGTATTGAGATTGAGCGGACTGAGAATGAAACAGCCCCGGCTCACTGAAGCCAGCGACGCCTCCATCTTTGAGAACGCGATAAAACTCGGCCAAGACCTCCTTACCATTCGGAACGTGATGAAAGGCGTCAAAGCACACA
>JAICPS010000518.1 GCA_025929715.1 Anaerolineae bacterium
AAAGGCGTCGGCCCCCGTAGCGAGCGCCGCCTGTTGGCGGGAATCCAGTTGGCTGATGAGGACGATGACGACGGCTGCCGGGCAGACTGCCCGCAGTTGGCCGAGTGTGTGGCCGGACGCTATAGGGATCAGTTCCCAATCCACCAGCAACATATCCGGCTCGATTGTCGGGGCCAGGGCCATCGTGGTGGGCCAGTCGGCGGCTTCGCCGATTACCAGCATATTTAAATCCAGCAGCAGTAATCTCAGGGCTGCGCGCACGTCGGGCTGGGGAGCGGCTAATAATACACGAGTCATAAGTCAATCGTACCTTCAAGGTATCTCGACGACATCGGCTGGGCAGGGGATCTTTAGCTCCACCAGTTGGGGGAGATGTCGAGACCGATAAATCAGTTCGTCTGTCCACCGTCATCCGCCCACACCATCAATTCCAGCGAAACAGCTGTCGCCTGCTTTTCGAGTGCGTTTTTCTTTCTCAACCACCGCAAAAAGTCTTTGCTGGTCTTGCGACGACGGCGCTCATTAAGCGCTTGGCGCTCCCGTCTACTCGGTGCCTTCATACGATACTCCTCACGAAAGTGCGGCCCCTGGTGTCGAAGAGGGCCACGACAAATCCACGTTATTTATGTTAACATGAGCGCGTCTCGGCCACATCGGCCGGGCAGGGGATCTTTTGCTCCGCCAGTTGGGGGATAAAAGTTTGATATCAGGAACGGTTGTGTACGGCTGTCTAGTCGAGGAGGTGGTGGCGCACCGCCAGCGCTACAGCTTCCGTGCGGCTGGACACGTCCAACTTGGCCAGAATGTGGCTGACGTGAGATTTGACGGTGGAGGGACTGACGACCAGTTTTTCGGCTATCTCGGTGTTATTCAGCCCGTCAATCATCAGGGCCAGCACTTCTCGCTCGCGTTCCGTCAGGTCGTCGCCGGGTGGCGCCGGTTGGGTGGCGGCGTGGACCAACGCCTGAGTGGCCTCCGGGGAGAGCGTGCCGCGGCCGGCGTGCGCCGCGCGAATCGCCTGCGCCAGTTCGTCGGCCGACACGTCCTTGAGCAAATAGCCAATCGCCCCCGCCTGCAGCGCATTCTGCACTAGCGCCGCTTCTTTGAAACTTGTCAGCGCAATCACTTGCACCGTTGGGAATCTCCGGCGGATGGCGCGCGTAGCTGCCACCCCATCCATATCCGGCATGACCATATCCATGAGTACGACGTCAGGCCGGGTTTGAGCACACAGTTGAATGGCTGCCTCGCCATCACCTGCCTCGCCGGCCAGTTGCAGGTCGTCAAAAACCTGCAAGAACGTCGCCAGCCCGCGGCGCACCATCGCATGATCATCCACGAGCAGCACGCGAATCGGGGATGAGACGGTCATAGGGCGTTCTGCGCCCCATTTTCTGTCCAGCGGATGGTAATTTCCGTCCCATGGTCAGGCCGGCTGGCAACGGTTAGTCGTGCACCCACAGCTTCAGCGCGCTCGCGCATCATACTCAAGCCATAGTGGCCGGACGGTATGTGCGCCGGATCGAAACCCCGGCCGTCATCGCGGATGTGTAATTCGACAACGCCGCCGTCAAATTGCAGATCTATCTCCACCTGGCTCGCCCTGGCGTGTTTAGCGATGTTGTTCAAGGCTTCCTGGCAAAGGCGGTAGAACGCCACCTGCACCTCTGCGGGCAAGGAGCCCTGTCCCGAAACGTTCACGGCGACCGGAATGTTGCTCCGGCCCGTGAGCGCGTCTCCCAACTGCTGTAACAGGTCGCCCATTTCGGTATCTGTCAGAACCACGGGCCGCAACTCGGCCAGCAGGCCGCGCATCTCGGCCATCGCGCCGCGCGTCAGGCGGCGCAAATCTTCCAGCGACCGCCGCCCCTCATCCGCGTCGCGCTCCCAAAGCCGTGGCAGCACTTCTGCAATCAGGCCGGCGGAAAAGAGCGACTGGTTTACCGCATCGTGCAGGTTTTGCGCCAGCCGCTGGCGTTCCTCCAGGGTGGCCAGCGTTTGCGCTTGTTCGTACAGTTCCGCGTTGACCATCGTAATGGCCGCCTGGTTGGCCATGGTCAGCGCCAGATCTGCCTGGTGAGTTGTGAATGCGTCTCTTTCGGCATGTGCAATGCCCATACCGCCGATGACCCTACCCTTTACCGCCAGGGGGACCCACATCCACGCCAGTACTCCCTCCAACAGCGCCTCAGTCCGATCGTCCAGCAGCGAGCGTAAGACCTGCGCCGCCGGCTCATCGCTCCATACGTCGGCGATTCGTTGCGGCCGGTGTCCATTCAACAACGCTACCAAATTTTCCGGGCCCTCCAGACGGATGCGGAAGGGCATGGCCGCTTTCAGCCGTTGCGGCCCACGTACCGCCAGCGCAACCAGATCCAGCTCTTGCAACGCGAAGAGCACGGCGTGCGAGTATTCGACAATCACGCGCAACTGGTCGAGGATCAAACCCGGCTTGAGATCCAGGGCGGAGGCCAGGGTTTGCGAGATTTCCAGCAAAGTTGACTGCTCGCGCCTGCGCGCCGCTACTTCTTCCCGCAGCAGCCGCTCAGCCTCGATCCGTGCGCTGACATCGCGCATCACGCTCACAAGGCATAGCCTATCGCCGGCCAGAAATCCGGCGCTGCGCACTTCGACGCTGAACGCCGTTCCGTCCCGTCGTACGTGAATCGCTGTCGCTTCAAACTCGTCGCCGGCTCGAACCGCCTGCACCCACTCGCTAAACCGGGCATAACTATCGGGCTGCATGAAAGTGGTCGGGTGCAGGCCGATGAGCTCTTCGCGGGCATAGCCATGCAGGGCGGCGGCGGCCGGATTGGACCCAACCACGAGACCAGTCTCTGCATCGTGGATGATCAGGCCGTCGCCCATAGCCTCAAAGATGCGCTCGTAACCGCCTGGCGCGTGGTCCGCCTGGGAAAACGGGCCGCCCAATTGCGCGTCGAAATCCGGCGAAGGAGTCATAAGAATTAGTGTAACGCAGCGCGCTGCCACTGTCACACGTGCTAAATGGATTGGGAATGCAAAAGGTCGGAACGGCCAACCCGTATCTACGCTAATTCAGCCGCTGAGTAGCATCGAAGTAGCGCGAATTTAGTCTTTGAACTCGACAGGCGCCTCCACCGAATCCATGAGACTGCCTCGTACCACCGCGTCCAATGTTTGCAGCAGATCGTTCGAGCCGCCGATAGCAGCATCGCCGCGCGCCGGGCGGGCCGCTGGCAGGACGACAATCGCGCCGGGCGCTTCGCCACCTGTGACGCTGCTCGTTCCCAGCGACACGTCGTCGACGAACAGGCTGCTCAAGAGAACGCCGTCGGTGCTGGCGAGAAAAGTCAACTCCACTGGTTTGCCGGCATACTGGGCAATATCCAAGGTGCGTAGCTGCCAACCACCTGTCGAGGTGGGTCCACACAAATAGAAAGCATCCAAGACGTCATCTTCCGTCACGTTACCATCGTCGTCCATGACTACGCCGGCAATATCATAATCGGGGTTG
>JAICPS010000756.1 GCA_025929715.1 Anaerolineae bacterium
GAGATTCTGGGCCTGATCGGGCCCAACGGCGCCGGCAAGACGACGCTGTTCAACATCATTAGCGGCAGCATGGCGCCCACGACCGGAGCCGTTTACTTCGACGGGCAGCCGATCACCGCGCGCGCGCCCCACGAAGTCTGTCGTCTGGGCATCGCGCGCACGTTTCAAACGGCCAGGCCCTTTGCGCGCCTCTCGGTTCTGGAAAACGTGAAAGTCGGCGCTTACCTGCGCGCGCGCAAGACGGCCGAGGCAGAGACGCGGGCCAGAGAGATCGTGAGATTCACCGGCCTGGAGAAATACGCGGCGCAGCCGGCCGGCGCGTTGACAACGGCCGGGCGCAAGCGGCTGGAGCTGGCGCGCGCGTTGTGCACGGAACCGCGCCTGCTGCTGCTGGACGAGGTGATGGCTGGCCTGACGCCAACCGAGAGCGTGGGTATCGTCAGCCTGATTCATGAGATTCGCAATCGCGGCGTCTCTGTTCTGGTCATCGAGCACGTGATGAAAGCGGTGATGAGCCTTTCCGACCGCATTGCCGTGTTGCACCATGGCGAGCTGATTGCCGCCGATACACCGGCGGCCATCGCCAGCAACCGCTCCGTGATCGAAGCCTATCTGGGCGAGGAGTACATCTTTGCTGCAGATTAACGGCCTTTACGCCGGTTACGGCGATGTCGTGATTCTGCGGGACGTCTCGTTGTCCGTAGACGCGGGCCAGATCGTGGCCCTTATCGGGGCCAACGGCGCGGGCAAGACCACGACCCTGCGCGCTATTTCCGGCCTCATTCTGGCGCGCAACGGCACGATCCACTTTGGCGATGAGGAGATACAAGATTGGCCATCCCATCGCACCGTCGCGGCGGGACTGGTGCACGTTCCCGAGGGCAGGCGCCTGTTTGGACAAATGACGGTCCGCGAAAACCTGGAGCTGGGCTCGATCCGCCGCGGGCGCAGGCGGCGACAGCGCACAATGGATGAAGTGTTCGAGCTATTCCCGCGGCTCGCCGAGCGCCACGCCCAGCTTGCCGGCACGCTCAGCGGTGGCGAGCAGCAGATGCTGGCCATCGGGCGCGCGCTGATGACGCGACCGCGCTTGCTGATGCTAGACGAACCGTCCCTCGGCCTGGCGCCGCTAATCGTTGCCGACATCTTTCGCATCGTGCAGCAGGTACGCGACGCCGGCGCCACCGTGCTCATCGTCGAACAGAACGCCGCCCAGACACTGGCAATGGCCGATCGCGCCTACGTCCTGGAGAACGGCGAAATTGTCCTCCAGGGCAGCGGCGAGGCGTTGTTGAAGAATGCACAGGTGCGGAATGCTTATTTAGGAATGTGAGAGGCGCCTAAGCCGGTATGTATAACCGCCGAATTCCACCTCATGACCGACACAACCATTCCCTCCTCGCATCCTCGCCTCGCGCGCTACCGGCCGTGGTTTTATGCGGCCGCCATCTACAATCTTTTGTGGGGCAGCATTACCGTTCTCTTTCCCGAGCTGTTGTTTGACCTGATCGCCATGCCGGCGCCCAGTTATCTGGCATTGTGGCGGGTGGTGGGCATGTTTGTGCTGGTTTTTGCACCGGCTTACTGGTGGGCGGCGCGCTTTCC
>JAICPS010000441.1 GCA_025929715.1 Anaerolineae bacterium
GAACTTCTCATCCAGTTCGCCCACAATCAACAGTGAAGGCAGCGCCAGCTCCGCAAGCCTATCCCACAACGACGGTTGCGTCCCGGCGCCCATACCCCGCAGGCTGCCTGCCAGACCTTGTGGTCGGTTGCGCAGGCGGCCCTTGCGATGTTTCTGCCGTACCGCTTCTGGCAAGCTGCGCTGGCTCGCAAATAAGGGCAGCCGCTCCCAGCGATCGACAAACGCCTCGACGCCTTGCCGTTCGATAAAATCGGCCAGTGCCGCATCGCTCTCTCGCCGCTCGACCTGTTGCGCTTGCTTCGCCAGCCCTGGCGAAGCGCTCTCCAAAACGAGCGACCGCCAGCGCGCCGGCTCCGTAAGCGCCGTGTAAAGCGCCAGCCGCCCACCCATCGAATAGCCCAGCAGATGCGCGCTGCCAACCTCCAGGTAGTCGAGCAGCGCTACCAGGTCACGCGCCACCACCGCCATTTCATAGCGCGCCGAGTCCGCCGGCGCCTCGCTCTCGCCGTGCCCCGGCAGATCGACCGCGAGCAGGCGAAAGCCGCCTGCCAACGCACTCATTAACGGCGCCCAATTCGCCTTGCTTCCTGTAAAGCCGTGCAATAGCAGCACCAGCGGGCCACTGCCAGCCTCGACGTAGCGGTACGTGAGGCCCGCCGCCTCGAATTTATGCTTGTGCATACGGTTTTATTCTGTTCGCTACACGAAATACGATCACTTTACGACTGCCTCTTTTTGGAGATCAACGCCGTCATTGTTATACTTCTTGTTGCTTGAAACAACGTTTCATATTATGAACTTAACCCGCCCATCGGGCAATCCTATACAGGAGCAATTTTTATGGGAACAAAAGACGCGACACCCATAACCGAACAGGTTCACACCCGCGCACCGTACTGGCAAGACGTGCCTGACGAGAAGTGGATGGACTGGCGCTGGCAGATGTCTAACCGCCTCAATAACGTAGAGGAGCTAGATGCCGTCATCCGCCTCACCGACTCCGAGAAAAAGGCGTTGGGCAGCTCCGGCCTCTTCCGTGTGGACATCACGCCCTACTTCGCCAGCCTCATCGACCCCGACGATCCGCACTGCCCCGTGCGCAAGCAGGTCATTCCCACGGCGCGCGAGATGGTGCCCTTCCAGTCGATGATGGAAGATTCACTTGCCGAGGACAAACATTCTCCGGTGCCCGGTCTGGTGCACCGCTACCCGGATCGCGTGCTGATGCTGGTCACCACACAGTGCGCCAGCTACTGCCGTTACTGCACGCGCAGCCGAATCGTGGGTGATCCCACGCAGACCTTCAGCCGCAAGGAGTTCGACGCCCAGATTGAGTATATCGAGAGTACGCCGCAAATCCGTGACGTACTACTGTCCGGCGGCGATCCGATGGTCCTCGCACCCAAACTGCTGGATATGATTCTTAGCCGCCTGCGCGCCATTCCCCACGTGGAAATTATCCGCATCGGTTCGCGCGTGCCCGTCTTCCTGCCTATGCGCGTCGACGAAGCGTTCTGCGAAATGATCAGCCAATATCATCCTTTCTGGCTGAACATCCACGTTAACCACCCCAACGAGATTACACCAGAGCTGGCGGCAGCATGCGACCGTCTGACTCGCGCCGGGGTCCCATTGGGCAACCAGAGCGTCCTCCTGGCAGGCGTCAACGACTCCGTGCACATTCAGCGGCAGCTCGTCCACGATTTGGTCAAGATCCGCGTGCGACCTTACTATCTCTATCAGTGTGACCTCGTAGAAGGCTCCGGACATTTCCGTACCTCCGTCAGTCGCGGCATCGAGATCATGGAAGGTCTGCGTGGGCACACCTCTGGCTACGCCGTGCCGACTTACGTCGTCGACGCCCCCGGCGGCGGCGGAAAGATTCCCGTCACGCCCAACTATCTCCTGGCCCAGAGCCCAGACAAGGTCGTGCTGCGGAACTTTGAGGGCTTTATCACCACTTACCAGGAACCGGACGACTATGATCCGCACGAGATCAACGCCCTGGAAGCAAAGACCCCGCGTCGTCTGGAACCAGGGCAGGAAGGCATTCACGGCCTATTGGACGGTCAGCGCATGTTCATCGAACCAGAAGGCTTCGGCAATGTACACGCCCGCGGCGGCGCAGAACACCGTTTGCGCAGCGGCAGCCTGACCCAGAAGTGGCAGCCGTTGGGCGTTGGCGCCATCGAACACAACAAGCAAGCGCCGGCACAGCTGGATACCGCGGCCGAGGAGGGGGCCGAGGGAGAGCAAGATGACAACGACTAGTCCCTATCCGGGAACGCAGTCCGTCGTGCGCGCTATCTCCGTGTTGAAGGCGTTCACCGACGAACACCCGGAGTGGAGTTTGACGCCGCTGGCTCAGGAGCTAGGACTAAACAAAGCCACAACCTTCCGCCTGCTGACAGCGCTGGAAAGCGAATCGCTGATCATGCGCGATCCCCAATCGGAGAAATACCGCCTGGGGCCCGCCATCGTCACCCTGGGTGGGCGCGCGTTGCGCGCCAACAGTTTGCGCGTCGTAAGCCAGGGTGAATTGCAGGCGCTGGCAGCCGAGACCAATGAAACGGCCTCCCTGGAAGTTCTCCACGGCAAGGAGGCGCTTGTACTCGACGAAATCGCCGGCAACCACGTGATGACGGGCTCGCAGTCTATCGGCTCGCGCTGGCCTGCCCACGCGACCTCCACGGGCAAGGTCCTGCTTGCTGCTTTGCCCGAACAGCGACTGCGCCAGGTGCTACCCACGCCGATGCCGTCTTATACACCGCACACAATTACGAGCTGGGACGCGCTTTTGCGCGATCTCGCAGCAACCCGTGTCCGCGGCTATGCTGTGGCTCGCGAAGAGCTGGAAATCGGCCTGCTCGCTATTGGGGCGCCTGTCCTGAACCACGACGGTCAGACCGTCGCCGCCGTCAGCATCGCCGGACCCACGCTGCGGCTCACGGCTCAGCGCGAATCCGAAATCGCTGCGTTGGTCTGCGCCTGCGCTGCTCGCATTTCCAGGCGCCTGGGCTTGTAAGGTTAGATTTTGGAGTAGAATAGGCTGCCAGCCTGTCTCGACGCAAGCCGGCGGCTGGCTTAGGTTACGACCGCCCGCGAAGAGGAATTTCTATGCCAATACCGACCCCCTTTCATTCGCGTACTTCCATGCTTTGCGAAAGCTACGAATGGCGGAATTGGTCTGGCTATTTATCAGCCAGCGTTTATGAACCGTCCCACGAGCGCGAGTATTTCGCTATACGCAACAGCGCGGCGCTGATCGACGTCTCGCCCCTCTATAAGTACGAAATCTCCGGCCCCGATGCCGCGTGCGTCGTCGACCGCATCATCACTCGTGACGTCACGCGCTGCCGTGTGGGTCAGGTGCTCTACTCCCCCTGGTGCGACGAGGAAGGGAAAGTGATCGACGACGGCACCATCGCCCGCCTGGACGACAATCATTTTAGAATCACTGCCGCGGACCCGAACTTGCGCTGGTTCGAGGATGTGGCCTACGGCTTCGGGGCGCAGGTGGCCAACGTCTCGCAGGATCTGGCGGCTCTCTCGCTCCAGGGTCCGCACAGCCGCAACATTCTCAGACAAGTCGTGAGCGGCATAGATTTCGACCGCCTCGGCTATTTTCGGCTCGATCGTGGTGAGGTCACTCGCGACGAAGTCGCCGGCTTCCCCATCACTGTCACGCGAACGGGCTACACCGGCGATCTGGGTTATGAGCTATGGATACGGCCCGAACATGCCGAGCAATTGTGGGACTGCCTCCTGGAGATGGGCGCTGGCTACGGCCTGCTGCCCGCGGGCATCGTGGCGCTGGATATTGCGCGCATCGAAGCCGGACTGCTGTTGATAGAAGTTGACTATATATCTGCACACAAAGCCCGCATCGAAGAGCAAAAGTCTTCGCCCTACGAAATCGGCCTTGGCTGGGCTGTGGCCTTGGATGGAACCGATTTTATTGGTCGCAACGCACTGAAGGGCGAAAAGGTCCGCGGCTCAAAGTGGACCTTCGTCGGGCTGCACATCGACTGGGCCGATTTGGAGCGTCTATACGGCGCGGTCGATTTGCCACCCCAGGTAGCAGGTCGCGCCTCGCGACTATCCGTTCCTATCTACAAGAACGGCCGCCAGATCGGCCAGGCCACCAGCCGCACGTTTTCGCCCATCCTCAAAC
>JAICPS010000282.1 GCA_025929715.1 Anaerolineae bacterium
ACGGGCGCCGATGCACAGGTTCTGGTCGAGATTCTAAGCCGGCATAGCGGTCCCGATCACGACGTTTCTGTCTTTATGAATGGCGCCAACGGCTATGCTGGGAATCTGCAATGGCAGAACGTTCGTAGCGTCAATGTGACTGCGACGGTGCCCATGACCGTCCTTCTAGACGGGATTAACGACGTTCAGATCCTCTACAATACGGACGTGATTAATCCGGAGCCGATCACGGTCGTTTACTATATGAACCGCATTACGGTCGATTACCAGCGACGCTTTATCGCCGCGAACGACCGGCTAATTTTCGATGACGGCGATGGCCAGAGCACCTATGAAGTGGGCGGGTTTAGCAACGGCGACGAGAACGACGTGCTGATCTGGGACATTAGCGATCGTCTCAGTCCGACGCGGATAGACGGCGCAGTTATTCAGGGAAGCGGTCCCTATACTTACACCTTTGGAACGAATACCCCTGACGCTTCGTTCGTAGTCACACACGAGGACAATCTTTTAAAGCCTCTTGAAATAAGCGAATATGTTGGCCCTGAACTGGATCCAAGTATGGGAGCAGGCTGGCTTGCCATCAGTCACAGCGCTTTCGTGGCCCAGGCCCAGGAGTTAGCTGCTCATCGTTCAAACGCAGCCTATGGCGGATTCAGCACTCACGTCGTCGACGTCGCCGACGTCATTAATCAATACGGCTATGGTCTGCCCCTGCCCGGCGCAATCACTGCTTATTTGCAACATGCCCTGGCGAGCTGGCAGTCAGCGCCACAGCACGTCCTTTTGGTCGGCGACGGAAATATTAACCCTCGCCATCTTCCGTGCCTGTTCAATAGTCCGGATTGCCGCTGGTGGGGAACGACCACTGAAACAAACTATGTGCCCACTGACATCGTCTTCACCGACCAGTTCGTTGGCCTTAATGCCAGCGACTATACCTTTGCTTTATTGATTGGCGATGATCTTTTGCCCGATATGGCGGTTGGTAGGCTGGCGGTGCAGACCGCAGATGAAGCGCAAAACATCGTTCAGAAAATCATCCACTATGAGACGGTCCGCCGTTTTCCCCAGGAGTGGCAGCAAAATGTTCTCTTCGTCGCCGACGATCCAGACACCGCCGGTTCATTCTGTGAGTCCAGTAATGAAGTTGCCGGCATGCTACCAACGCATTACGCAACACAAACCGTGTGTCTTGCTTCAAACATGGAAGCGGATATTGCACAAGCACAGACTGACATTTTTGAGGCAGTCAATAATCCGCCTGAACATGGCGCCACCTTTTTCAACTATCGCGGTCACGGCGCAAGGCGCGGCTGGGCCGGAACTTTGCTGGATCTGACTCAGCCCAATCCCTGGACGCCCTGGTTTAACAACGAGCCATTAATCATCCTGAGCATGGATTGTCTGGATGGCGATTTCGCGATCCCGGGCTACGAAGCGCTCAGCGAGGAGTTTCTTGCGCTGCAAGATTATGGCAGCGCCGCGCACTGGTCCAGCACCGGCTTGGGCTACGATTTCCAGCATGGACCACTTCATCAAGGCTTCTACGACGGCCTTTTTAATTATGACATGACGGCAATCGGCGATGCCATCAACTATGCCAAACTGGCCTATGCGCTGCTCTCGCACCACCGTTCGCAGCTCTACTCCTTTACGCTGCAAGGCGATCCTGCAATGCAAATGCTTACGCCCGGTTCGCAAATATTCTTACCCGCGTTCAGGAACGCACAGTGAAAGCTTCTATGTCTGTAAGGCTACTCAGAACGAAGTTGCACCGGCTCTTCGTATTCACCGTGCTCCTTTGGCTCGCATTAACTTTCGCCGCCACCGCAAGCGGCGCCGCCCCACCACGTAGCGTTACCCTTGTTTACTTTCGCGGCGAATTCACCGCAGAAGGCGCGCTTCTTGAATGGCAGACGGCGACAGAACTAAATACAGCCGGTTTTCGCATCGAGCGGTCAACCGCTGCTGACGGCCCCTTTTCACAACTAAACGAGATTGGTATTGTCCCAGCCCAGGGTGGTGCAACCAGCGGCGCAACTTACGCCGTCACTGACACAACGGCGACGGCGGGCCAGACGCTCTGGTACCGCCTAGTTGAAATCGAGTTTAATAATAGCGAACATGAATTGGAGACGATTAGCCTGACGTCAGGAGCGACGCCAACCGCAACGCTCGAAGGCATCGCTACCGACGAAAGTGACGACGGCGACGATACGCCCGTGCCCACAAGCAGCGCAGCCACGAATACACCGCCCGCGTCGCCGACGGCCACGTCCGGCGCACCAACCAATACACCGTCCGCTCCCGGAGCCAATCCAACCGCGACCGTAAGCGACACGGGCACCACGCGACCGACGTTCACGCCCGGCGCCACAATTGAGCGCAGTACCGTGGTGTCCCCTGTTGGTGGCGGGGGCATTTCCAATGCCGCTGAACCAACGGCCGTTACCGGGGCCACTGCGCTGGCGCAGGCAACCGGTGGTTACCCAGGGCCCGTGCCGACCGGGGCCACCGGTGCTGAAGGCTATCCTGGCGGAGACATTCTGGCCACCCCATCCATTGCGGCGCCCGCAGGGAGCTCTCCTGCTGGCGCCCCCGTTTCGGGCACGTCTTTTCCCAACGCAGGGAATGGTCGAACGGTAGGAGCGGGAAATGGAGCCGGCCAGAGCGGCGAGGATCAGGACGAACAATCTGCGAATCTTGGTCGCATATTGCTATGGGTTGGTTTTACCGTTGCCCTCCTCGTCTTCATTGCCGGTGCGTTCTTCTCCATCATTCTCTCGACGCGCAAACAGCGCCATGACGCTCCCTAAGGAAGTCACGTGATGCCGCGCGCAAAACTGAAGACGGCAGGTAAGGTTCTAGTAGCGCTTTGTCTGCTGCTGTTCGCTTCCTCCGCCTGTCGCCAACAGCCCCAGCCAAACACACCGACCGACAGCCTCAAGATCCTCATCCGTGGGAGTGGACTCTACCGCCTGAACGCCGCCAGCCTTCAAGATATTGGTTTTCCACTTACTGCGCTGCAAAACGGGATGGTCCAATTAACCGAACGAGGACGCGACGTACCCCTTTATTTAGATAACGAGGATGGGCTAATATTTTATGGGCAGGCGTCGACGAGCCGCTATACGCCATTCCGCGCTTATATCTTACGCGCAGACCACCGCGGAATTGAAATGAGCGAGGAGAACGCTGCCCCACCGGCGCCAGTATCCCTTTCCACGGTGACGCGAATAGCCCATCTTGAGCAAAATTTAGATTATCTCAGCGACGCGCAGGTGCGTGAGGCCACAGGTCCGTGGTTCTGGCAGACCATTGGAATGCAGGATGCTGAACCAATTGAGTTTACCTTGCGTCACGTCACAGACGGCGCCGGCCAATTGACCGTCAACCTGTACGGGACCACGCATAATCCGGCGGCCGATCCTGACCATAGCCTTAGTCTCGTTCTCAACGCGGCCGAGCAGGCTCACCTTTCCTGGGAAGGTCAATCATCGTATACCGCCACCGTCGATCTGCCCGCCGGCTCGCTTTCAGCGGGCAGCAACACCATCCAGCTACGCAACATACCTGAGGATTACCTGGATATCAGCAGATTGAATTGGCTTGAGCTACAGTATGATAGTTTCCCGGTTGTCGACAACGACTACCTACAGTTCACAAGCAACTCGGGTACCCTTTCTCTTGAGGGATTCAGCCAGCAACCGCTTCTCGTCGATGTTACCTACCCTATTAATCCGGTTCTATTAAGCGGCTGGGATTATGCTTCAGGCTTGGCAACCGTGCATCTTGCCCGGGATGGTGCGTACGTCGCGGCAGCCGGTGATGGCTTTCTAACCCCTGCCGAAATCAAACCGCTGCGACAGGGGACCTGGAGTGATACGAACCGGCAGGCCGATCTCTTGATCGTTACCACCGACGTACTCGCTAGTGCACTCCAGCCGTTGGTTGCTGCCAGAACTGAGCAAGGCCTCGAAGTTTCGCTCGTTCCGATTGAGGAGATATACGACACGTTCGGGCACGGTGCGGCGACGCCCGACAGCATTAACCAGTTCGTCACATTTGCATTCGAAAACTGGCAGCCGCCGGTCCCTCGCTATCTTCTGCTCGTCGGCGACGCCACCACAGATTTTTGGGGTTATCTCGCGACGCGACCCGAGGATCCCGTCTCGCCACCAGAAAACGTCATTCCCCCGTACCTTGTGCCGGTGAATTTCAGCGGCGAAACCGTCAGCGACGCTCGATTGGCCGACGTAGATGGCGATTATTTGCCCGAGCTAGCCGTCGGACGCTGGCCGGTCGATTCTGTGACACAGCTGCGCGACCTGGTACAACGCACACTTGCCTACGAAAACGAGCCGGCTACTCCTCATGCCATCTTCACTGCAGATGGTAGCAGTGACGAGTTCCGGCTGGTTACCGAACAGATTATCGCCGCGAGCAGTTTTCCTGAGGCTAACAGCGAGATTTTGCTTGGCCCTGCCCCGGCAGAACTCGCTGGCTCCTGGCAAGAGGGCGCCTGGCTCGTCACCTACACCGGACATGGCAGCCTACAGCTTTGGGGCAAGGAAGGAATACTCACGGCCGCCGCAGCCAATTCCTTGCGCAGCACCGGCGCGCCGCCAGTCGTGCTGCAACTGACCTGTCTTACCGGGCTCTTCTCACATCCCGAGATTAAGTCATTGTCCGAAATCATGTTAACCCAGCCCCGTGGCCCGGTGCTCATCATTGGCGCGACGAGCCTCACACTCTCCACACACCAGGAGCCTTTTGCCGCGTCTCTCCTGCAAGCCCTGCAAAATCCATCCTTCGAACGCATTGGCGACGCCTTATTGCACGCGAAACGTTCTCTGGATGTCAGCAGCGTTGGTCTTCGCGAGATCAGCGACACATTCGGACTGTTGGGCGATCCTAGCGCCCTGGTCGTGCGCCCACGGTTGCAGCAGTGACGATCAGGCTCTCTTGACGCCCAACCCGTCTCAATGTAAAACAGCAAGCGCCCGATCCGACCGCACATAGTTCTTTATGGGGATGGTCCGGTTGAGGTTGGACCGGCCTCATCGTTCGGGGGCGCTAACTTGAGAGAATCAATGTGATCGCAGAAAAAAGCGAAAGCGGCACAGCGCCGCCACAAACATTACTTCGCAAAAGGCAGATTCCGTGGCTGCGCCTGGGATCCAGTCTGTTGCTCACTGTTCTAGGTATCTGGTTTGTCACACGCGATGCGGATCTGGCGGAGATCCGTACCGCCCTTCAACAATCCCGGCCGCAGTACATTGTTCTAGGCCTCATGGTCATCGCCGTGACAATAATCGCTAAGGCATGGCGCTGGCGGTTGCTGTTCCAGCCAGGCGAAGGCGCGCCGTCCTTTCGCCATCTCTTCTGGGCCTTGTCCCTCGGTCAGCTTGTCAACACTGCGGTGCCCTTCTTGCGGTTAGGAGAGGTCGCTCGCGTCTATGATTTCGGAGCTCAGACGAATCAAAGCCGCGCGCGCGCCCTGGGTACACTTGTGGTCGAGAAGGTGCTCGACCTCATCATGCTCGTCCTGACCCTGGGACTGCTCATTCCTTTCCTCGTCATTCCCGATTTTGTGAGCCAGTCGGGGCTCATAATGGCCGTTGTCGGTCTAGTCGCGCTATTGGCATTAATCATGATTGCCTTCAGGACCGATCTTGCGCTGCGCTTCATAACTGCAACTGCCTCACCCCTGCCCCAATCTTTGAAAGGGCGCCTCCTTCCCATCGTGGTAACCGGTCTCGACGGACTCTCCGCCCTGCGCAGCGGAAGCGCCATCTTCGCACTCCTCGTTATCTCGGCCATAATCGCTCTGCTCTCTATCGCAACACCCTGGATCCTGTTTCCGGCGCTGAACATAAAGCTAGGCATTATCCCCGCAGCAGCCATACACGTTGTCCTAACAGTTGGCACACTACCTCCTTCGACGCCGGCCAGAGTTGGTGTTTTCGAATTTCTGGTTGCTTTCATGCTGCGTTTTTTTGGAATCGAAAACAGCGCTGTGATTCTTACCTATACGATCATCTACCATCTCGTCGTAATAATCCCGCAGATCGTTTTTGGTGGACTCGCCGCGGCGCGCCGCACAGGTGCGGGAAATGACTGACTCCAAGGCGCACCCCCCAATGGCCTCGGTCGTCGTGCCGGCCTACAACGCCGCCGCCACTATCGAAAGCTGCGTTAAGGCCTTACAAGCCCAGACAGTGGAGCGTAGCTGTTTCGAAGTGA
>JAICPS010000605.1 GCA_025929715.1 Anaerolineae bacterium
ACAGTTGCGTTGTGGACAAAGGAGGACATATGTCACCGCACGAGTTCATCACATGGCAAACTATCGATGGTGAAACCAGACTAGTTCACGGCTACAGTGTGACGCCCCAGGCGCAGGCCATTCAGGTACGATTTCCCTTTGGCGGATACGTGTGGAACCGCCCCGTCGGGGTGATCGTGCAAAAAGAGGGCCAGGAGCAGCGCATTCCGATCGTCAACGTCACGTTGGCCGTTCAGTTATTCATTTACGCCTTTGTCGCATTGCTAACAGTCATTTTGTGGCGAGCGTCCAACAAATAAAAGTCTTTGAGCAATAGGAGAATTTTCAATGAACAGCGGATTTGAAGTCATCAAAGAGATCGTTCCCGACCAGCATGCCGCCCTCGGGCTGATGGATCGTATGTACGACGTTGCACAACCTACCTCTGTGTTCGGAGCGCCCGTAAACCAGGGCGAATATACTGCGATCACCGCCTCAGAAGTCACTATAGGCCTGGGCTTCGGTTATGGCGGCGGCGGTGGAAGCTCGCCGGCCGAAACCGATCAGCAGCAACAGGCTCAGGACAATTTCGGCGGTGGTGGAGGCGGCGGTGGGGGTGGCACCGCTTCGGGGCGTCCCGTTGCCGTCATCGAAATCGGACCGCACGGCGTGCGCGTCGCACCCATCGTGGATCCTACCAAGATAGTACTGGCTCTCTTTACTGCTTTCGGCGCCATGTTCATGATGCTGAGCCGTATGCGCAAAGAGGCTGGTGGATAACCCCACCAGTGAGGTTTGGTTGCGTCCGGCGCGGTTTGAAGAAGATCGCGCGATTAAGCAGTTGGTACGGCGGGCGCGGATCAATCCACTGGGACTCAATTGGGAGCGCTTCACTGTTGCCGTCGACGGCGAGCAACGGATCGTCGGCTGCGTACAACTCAAACCGCATGCCGACGGCTCGGTTGAACTGGCCTCGCTCGTGGTCGACGAGACGTGGCGGCTTCGTGGCGTCGCCCGTAAGCTGGTTGAACAAGCCAAAGAAAATAGAGGTGACACGTTGTGGCTCATGTGCGAATCCAGCCTTGTACCCTTTTACGAACAGTTCGACTTCTGCAACATGCAGCAAGGTGGGGCTATGCCTCCATACTTCCGTCGCATCTGGCGCTTACTGAGCCTGTTGCGCCGTTTAACGCGCCGCGAGCCGAAGCTTGCGATCATGCGCTGGCAAGGGCCAGCAGAGACAAGTGAACGTGTCAACGACCGTAGGGATACCAGAAATCTTTAGGCGTGTCATCAAAATCCCAGTGCACGTGCTTGGTTTCTACGAAGCTTTCCAGCCCTTCCTCGCCCAGTTCGCGCGCGTTTCCACTCATTTTCATGCCACCGAACGGGCCGCCATAATGATCGGTGAGCGGATCATTGATCCAGATAGTGCCCGCGCGCACCTCCTCGAAAAAGCGCTTGGCCAGGCGGGCATCGTTTGTCCTGCAGACCGCTCCCAGGCCAAAATCGCTGTCGTTGACTAGGGCGATAGCCTCGTCGAAGTCGCGGTAGGCCATGATAGGAATCGTCGGGCCAAACGTCTCAACACGCATGCAGGTCATTTCGTGATTAACGTTTACCAGCACGGTCGGTTCGTAGTAGTAACCACGCTCCAGGCTTTTCGGGCGCTTACCGCCCGCTAGCACGCGCGCACCTTTGCCCACCGCATCGGCCACGTGGGTTTCTACCTTCGAACGGTACTTGGGATCGGCCATGGGACCGACGTCGGTCGTGGATTCGATGCCGGGCCCCAGACGTAACCCCTGAACGTAATCGGCCATTCCAGCCGAAAAGGCATCATGCATGAATTGCGGCACGTACACCCGTTCGGTTGCGGTGCAAACCTGTCCGGCATTCAGCAGCGCAGCGTATGAGACCGCTTCGATGGCCGATTCGACGTCTGCATCGGGCGCGATCACGAAGGCATCCTTGCCGCCCAGCTCCAGGTGCGTGCGCTTCATGCGGTCCGCCGCCAGCCGTGCAATACGCTGCCCGACAGCGGTAGAGCCGGTAAAGGCAATCAGCGGTACGTCGGGATGGACCACCAGGGGTTCGCCGACTTCTGCTCCCGTTCCGGTTATTACGTTGATCACTCCTGCTGGGAAGTGGTCGAAAGCCAGCTCGGCAAGCCGTAGCGTGGCCAATGGCGTCTGTTCGGCGGGCTTGACGACGACGGTGTTTCCTGCCGCCAACGCGGGAGCCACCTTCCAGGCCATCAGCAGGAGCGGATAGTTGAATGGCACAATGCACGCTGCTACGCCCAGCGGCTCCTTCATGACGAAGTTGAATTGGCTGCGGTCGGCAGGCGCGAGCAACCGCCCACGGTAGGTGCGCGCCAGGCCAGCATAGTAGTCGAACGTGCCGACGACCCATTCAACTTCCTCCTCGTGCTCGGGAATCGGTTTTCCCTGCTCCAGGGTCAGCAGCCTCACAATTTCGTCGGCGTGCGTTCGCAGTTTGCGCGCTGCTTCGTGCATCATCTCTGCTTTCTCCACGCCGGGAACCCAACGCCACTCCTCAAACGCCGTGTTGGCTGCCTCCACCGCCCGCGCCACATCTGTGGCGGTGCCGCGCGGCACGTGCGCCAGGATTTCTTCGGTCGCCGGGTCAAACACTGGCATTGTCTCCCCACTGTTGCCGTCGACCCACCGCCCGCCGACGTAGATTTGTTTCATCTTCGCCTCCTATGCCGTTTACTGAACGGGCTCGATGATACATTAAATCGCCGGTTTGGGACAGAAGCGACAAGCGACGGTACAATATAACCCATGTC
>JAICPS010000521.1 GCA_025929715.1 Anaerolineae bacterium
AAGAGCAGCTACGTTTATGACATGGCGGCGATCACGCACATGGCGCATGAGGCGGGGGCGCTGGTGGTATGGGACCTGAGCCACAGCGTGGGAGCGGTGACCGCGGATCTGGCGGCGGCGGGAGCGGATTTCGCGGTGGGCTGCACCTATAAGTATCTGAGTGGCGGGCCCGGAGCGCCGGCCTTCCTCTACGTCCGCCACGACTTGCAGGAGCAGGCGCAGAATCCCATTTCGGGCTGGATGGGGCAGGCGCGGCCGTTTGACTTTGGCCTGCGCTACGAGCCGGCGGACGGGTTACGGCGCTTCCTGACGGGCACGCCGGCCATTTTGTCGCTGGCGGCCATCGAGCCGGGCGTGGATCTGCTGCTGGAGGCCGGCATGGAGCGCGTGCGCGCGAAGTCGGTGCGGCAGACGGATTACCTGATTTCGCTATGGCAGAGCCGCCTGCAGCCGCTGGGCTTCGAACTGCGCTCGCCACTGGACTCGGCGCGCCGCGGCTCGCACGTGGCGCTGGGGCACCCGGAGGGGATGCGCATTTCGGAGGCGCTGAAGAACAAAATGAAGGTGCTGCCGGACTTTCGCCATCCTGACAACCTGCGGCTGAGCGTGGCGCCGCTCTACACGAGTTACGTGCAGCTTTTTGAGGCGGTGGAGCGCATCGCGGCGGTCGTGGAAGGGGAGCTTTATGAGAACTATTCGAAGGTTGCGCCGGCGGTGACGTAGGTCGATTTTGTAAATCGACCGCGCGAAATGCCAGATCTGACGCCGTCCGTAACTGCAGGTTCCATACCGCGCGTCGACAAGGCGGTATGGAAACCGCGGCTACCATCCGCCAAAAGACCTAGACCACTGTACACCGTTGGCCCGATGAATCCCCCCTCGTATGTAATTAGTATTGAGTTGAATTTTCCCGTAAACTCCAAGTTTCCGGGAAATGAATGGAGGAAACCACACTCATGACCACAAGCATAGAACAAGCTTATCTCCCCGAAGCAGGTCCGCCGAGGCGCTGGCATTTTGGGCTTATTCTTCCGGCGTTGTTCCAGCCGCGGCAGACGTTTGCGCGCATCGCGGCGATTGACCGCGGGATGGTGAGCACGCCGCTCATTGTGCTGGCGCTGCTGGCCGTCGTTTCGGCGCTGGTTGCAGGTTCGATCAAGGAAGTGGCCGCCGCAAGCGGGCAGTTCGAGCTGCCGCCGGGCTTTGAGTATTACACGCCAGAAATGCAGGCGCAGTTTATGCAGGCGATGACCGCGACCAGCGGGCCGGTGTTTCTCTACGTGCTGCCGGCGATCATGGCCGCGCTGGGTGTGATCGCGGGCTGGCTGGTGGTTGGCTGGCTGCTACACCTGCTGCTAACGCTGATGGGCGGGCGCAGCTCCAGCCGCCAGACGCTAAACATGGCGGCCTGGGCCGGCCTGCCGTTTGCCGTGCTCCACGCAGTGCGCATCGGCGCGATGCTGTCCAGCGACCGGCTGATCTCTGATCCCGGCCTGTCCGGCTTCGTCACCGGCGGCGAGGGCAGCGCGACCATCTTCGCCGCGGCGCTGCTGGCGCTGATCGACATTTTCGTGCTCTGGCACATCCTGCTGCTGGTCATTGGCGTGCGCCGGGGCGATACGATGCCCCGATTGAAGGCCTGGACGGCGGTGCTGTTTACGGTCATCCTCGTGCTCCTGGCCCGAGCCCTGCCGGCCGTGCTCGCGGCGCAGTTTACAGATATTGGGATTGTGCGGCCGATTTTCTTTTAGGAACATGACACCCAACACCTCCTTTATTCAGGCTACTGGCCTCAACCGAACGTTCCAGATGGGCCAGACGCGGGTGCAGGCGTTGGCTGGTCTTGATCTGAGCGTAGAGGCCGGCTCTTTTTGGGCGCTGATGGGGCCGTCGGGGTCGGGCAAGAGCACGTTGCTTTACCTGATGGGCGGGCTGGACCGGCCGACGGCGGGCACGATTGTGGTAGATGGGCAGACGCTGACGGCTCTCGACGAAAACGCGCTGGCAGTTTACCGGCGGCGCACGGTGGGCTTTGTTTTTCAGTCTTTTAACCTGGTTCCCAGCCTCAGCGCGTTGGAGAACGTGGCGTTTCCGATGCGCTTTGCGCGGGTGCCGCGCCGCGAGCGCTTCCAGCGCGCGCAGGCGCTGTTGCAGCGGGTGGGCCTGGCGGACCGCATGTATCACAAGCCGACGGAGCTGTCGGGTGGGCAGCAGCAGCGCGTGGCCATCGCCCGCAGCCTGGTGAACGAGCCCAGCCTGATTTTGGCGGACGAGCCGACGGGCAACCTGGACAGCAGCAGCGGACACAGCATCATGCAGTTGTTGGCCGAGCTGCACGCGGGCGGGCGGACGGTGGTGGTAGTGACGCACGACCCGCGCATGGCCAATTACGCGACGGATACGGTGCATATGCTGGATGGAAGGATCGTGGAAGAGAGTGAGTATCAGGCGGCGTTGGTGGCCGGAGATTAAAGAAATGAAACGATTAATACAATTTCACTGGATCATGTTCCTCATTTTGGCCGCTGGCGCGCTGGTTGCGGGATCGGCGTCGGCGCAGGGCCCAGTCCCCGCGCCGCTCACGTTTGGGCCGACGGCGGTGCAGCCGAACCGCGTCTCGAATGCCGTGGATACGCAGCTTGTGGTCACGGGCGTTGCTTTTTTGGACGGCGCCGCGGTGGTAATCGACGGCTATGGCGCGCTGGAAACTGTCTTTGTCAGCGAGAGCATGCTGCGCGCCATGCTGCCGGCGGGCGTTCCCGCAGGCGTGTATGACGTGCGCGTGGTGAATCCTGACGCCACTTCCGCAGTGCTGGAGGACGCGCTGACCGTGACGGAGCCGGACCCCACGCCGGGTCCGACAGACACGCCGGAAGCGACCGCGACGCCGCAGCCGACTGCCTTTGTGCGGCCGGTCATCGTGGTGGCCTCGTACGGCGCCAGCTCCGCACAGATTACGCCCGGTTCTTACCTGGACTTCGAGATGACCCTTTCCAACGCCGGGCAGGCCACGGCGACCAACGTCATCGCCACCTTTATGGCCGGTGATTTCACGGCGCGGGCGACGGGCGGCGTGCGCGCCATCGGCAACCTGACGCCGGGCCAGCCGTCGCGCTTCTGGCAGCCGCTGGCAGCCGGCGCCGACCTGACGAGCGGCGGCGTGGCCACGCTGCAGGTGAAAGTGACCTACACGGACATCGCCGGAACCGCCTACGAGGAAACGTTTGCGCTGACCTTCCCCGTGGTGCGCACGGCGACAGGCGGCGTTGCGCCGACGGCCACACCAACGCCGACCGCCACACCGGCCCCGCTCCTGCGCCCGCAGCTGCTGGTTTCGGCTTACGAGACGAACGTGGAGCCGCTGGAACCAGGCGCGCGCTTTACGCTGAGCATGGATATCTTGAACCAGGGCAACGCCGGGGCGCGGCGCGTGACGCTGATCGTCGGCGGCGGCACCG
>JAICPS010000383.1 GCA_025929715.1 Anaerolineae bacterium
CGCGGATTGGCAGGACAAGACGGTGGAGAGTATGCACAGTGACGCGTCGCGACAGGCAGCGCGGGAGCGGCTGGCGGCGTTTGAGGCGTTGTGGCAGCGATTGGAGAGAGAGTTGAGCGGGAGGGATCTGGAGATTTGAGATTGAAAGATTGGAGATGCAATTTCTAATCGCCAATCTCCGGTCCCTAGTCTCCAGTCTCTAATCCCCAACCACCACCAACTGCCGTAACCGGTGAAAAGCCAGGTCTGGGCTTACATCGCACGACGTGTCCTGAAGTGACGGCCGAGCGCTCACCAGTTTCTTATACTTGCTGAAGATGCTGGGCGACTGCAGAGCGTCGATGACCTTGCCCTACTCCTCGTAGCGACAGAGGTTTACGAAACTCCCAATCGCCAATCTCTACCCGCCCTCATAGAAGAAATCCCTCACCACCGGATGGACATATCCGTTCCGGAAGAGCGTTTGCCATTCCCAGCTGCTGTCCCAACTGCCGCCTGCCATGTTGGCGAGGGTCCAGTAGCTGAAAGCCAGGAAATAGGGTTCGGCGTTTTCCATGTAGCCATACTGGAAGCGCAGCAACCCCTTGACGACTTCAGGATCGTCGCTGTAGCTGCCGCCCTCGGTGCCAATCATGGGCATTGAGCGCTGCAGGTGTGCGCGCACAATCTCGTCGTAGTTGCGAAAGAGCAAGAAGCCGTGGGGATCGTCCTGGGCGCGCGTGCCATGATAGTTGTGCAGCGACAGCCAGGCCCAATTGAGCAAACCGGCGTCGCCGTTGTACTTGACGGCGCGCAGCGTGCGGTCGAGGAAGGCGTAATGATCGTAAGCGCCGCCAGGGCTCAGGGCGCCAAAGCCGGGCAGCCCACCGTTGGCGATGACGAGGCGCGCCTCGTCGGCCCATACGCGGGCGTAATGGTTGGGGTTGGCAAAGCCCTGATGATTCTCGACGTTGACGTTGGGCTCGTTGTAGATCTGGAAGTAGTAGACGCCACGCGCGCGGTAATGGCGGACCATGGCGCCCAGGTCGCCGTCATGGGGCGTGATAGTGCTGCGGTAGACGCGCATCACGGGCATCACGTCGTTGGCCACAAGGCGCTCCACGAGATAATCGTTGTCGCCGATGTTGGCGCCGTCATTAAGAAAAACGACCCACTTGATGTGCATCTTGAGCAACTCGGCGACGAAGTGGTCGACAACGCCCGGCTCCTGCTTGACGGTGGGAATCCAATGCATGCCCCAGCCGTTGTCGCCGGGCGGTCTTGGAAATGCTTCGACGGGAATCACTTCGTCGCGGCTGTAGGCGTTCAGTGGGCGTACGTCGGGCGTCGTAGAAGGCGTAGGCGTTATGGTCGGGGTCTCGGTTGGTGTAGGCGAAGGCGTGATAGGCGTGTTGGTTGGAATCGGCAGCGGCGTCTCCGTGGCTTCCCGGTGGCGCGTGGGCCGCACTGCGGTGGGATTGGACGTTATCTCGGGGACCGCGGTCCAGGTCGGCGGGATCGTGGTGATCGTCGGCATGGGCGTCCGTGCAGCCAGCGCCACCGTGGGCAACGCGGCGATTGCCGAAACAGGCAGTTGGCAACCAGCGAGCAGCAGAATGAGCAGCGGTATCAAAAACGGGCGCAATGAGAGCCTGGCAGCCTCGCGAAGGGTGTGGAACATTGTCGTTCACTATATTCGGTTTGGCGGTGGAAGGAAATGGGTAAATCTGACTATTGGGGGGTAGAGACTGGAAGACTGGGACTGGGGATTGGCGTTTAGCGGTAGAGGTCTTTGTCTTTGGGGCGCACCAAGTCGTGGGCGGTGCCAAAGGTGGGGGGGAGCCGTAGGCCGCGGACGAGGACGGCGGGTAGCCCTTCGGCGGCCTGGCCCATGACCAAGCCGGCAGCGGCGGCGATTTCGTCGGCGACGGCGACATCGGTGTGCTGGAGCTCAAATCCATAGAGATCTTGCTCACCGCGACGATCCCACAGCGCCGGGAGGCCCGCTACGCCGATGGCCACGCCTACAACGCCCATGCGGAAAGGTCGCCCGTGACTGTCCGCGATGAGTACGCCGACGTCAACCCGTCGAGTGGCTATGATTTCCTGGCGCAGGCGGGCGGCTGAGGCATCGGGATCTTGTGGCAGCAGCAGCACGATGTCCTGTGAGCCTTCGGGCTGGGGCACGTTAGAGCGGTCGATGCCGGCGTTGGCGCTGGTGAAGCCCAGCCGGTGGCGCACGATTAGCAGATTGGGGGCGACGCGCGAAACTTCTTCACTCTCACGCAGGATCAACTCGACCAGGCGCGCATCTTTTCCGGTCTCCCGGGCCAGTTCCAGAGCCCTGGGGCCGGGCTGCACGTCCGCCAGGTTGGCAAAGCGCCCTTCGGCCTTGGACACAATCTTCTGCGCCACTACCAGCACGTCGCCATCATGCAGTGCAAGACCCGCGGCAGCCATCGCGCGCAACAACAAAACGGCCAGATTATCGCCCGGTTCGACGTGTGGGAGGTTGGGGATGGGGTGGAGGGTGAGGGTCACAATCCCGTAATCCTAATCCCACTGTGCTTAACCTTATGCCTGATATTAAGCCCAATCAGCACCGCCGTGAGCCCTTCTACGACGCTGGCGTTTTGTAGGGGGCCGGCGTCGAGACCGCGTAGGCCGGCGGCCTGCGATAGCTCGATTGCGACTGCCTTGTCGTCGCGGTTGTCGCCGCAAATGAGCACATCGCAATCGACCTCGTGGTGTGGGTCCGGGAGCAGCTCGGCGGAGATATTCTGGAAGGCGGCTACGACGCGAGCGGCGTCGGCCAGATATTCCTGCGCTTCCTGGGCCGCGGAGCCGGCAGGCGGGCGCCAGACGTGGCTTACTTTGGGTGGCTGCAGAGGCACGACGACGCTGATCAGCAGTTTGCCGTGCAGCACGTCCCTGACCGCTTTTAGCGTAGCCTGCTGGGCCTTGTAGGGCACGGACAGCACGACGATGTCTGCTTCGCTGGCCATGGAAGGGTTGTCACCGCCGCGAATCTGCATCGCGCGAGCCCCGTCATGGGTTAGTTCTTCATTCATTTCGTTTGCCGCGCGCGCGCCGCGTGCGGCATCGCGCGAGCCGATGAGCACCTCGTAACCTGAGATGGCCCAGCGCAGGCCCAATCCGCGCCCTTCACTCCCCGTCCCGCCCAAAACTGCGATTTTCACGATGTGGGTCTCCTTGGTTAATGAGGTAGGCCTTCTGAGCGGCGTGCAGGCCGGAGGCTTGCGCCACGGTTAAGCTGATTCTAACGGTGAGCTACTATACTGTAAAGTAAGGAAGCTTCCTTGACAGAGGTTTAAGTTGCGTTAAACTGTTCAAACAAACTAGGGCCGCGTCGGGCATAATCGACCAATGTAAGGAGTAAGTGATGGCTGAACCATTTGTAGTGACAGACGACGAGTTCCAGGACGAAGTGATTAATTCTGAAACGCCAGTCCTGGTTGATTTTTGGGCGGAATGGTGCGGTCCCTGTCACATGATTGCACCACACGTGAAGGCTATTGCCGGCGAGTACGAAGGATCGCTGCGTGTGGCGAAGCTGGATGTAGACGACAATCCCACGGTGCCGGGGCGTTACGGCATCATCGGCATCCCGACCCTGATGCTATTCAAGGGTGGTGAGGTTGTGGCGCGCATTACGGGCGCGTTGCCCAAGGACCGCATCGTGGCCCAGATTGTGCCACACCTGGAGAAGGCGGAAGCCTGATTCATAGCTGACACAAGATAATTCGAGAGGCTCGTTCCATTCTACTGGGACGAGCCTCTTTTTCGTTTAAGGGCAGTTACTGATTGCTGCGACGGCGTCTACAACGCCGGTAACCTGCGCGGAACATAGCAAGGCCGCCTGCACGTCGCTCGGGGGCGGGCTGCCGCTAACCTGAATGACGTCGGCTGCCAGGCCGCTCACCAGGGGCGTAGCGAATGAAGTGCCTACCCAGTAGGCAAAGCCCTGGTACGCGCTGAGCGTGTAGCTGATAACGCCGAAATCGCAGTCGCCGCTATCGGTCGGGCAGGTCGTGTGGGCAGGCGCGCAAGCCGCGTCGCCGTCGCCGCCAGGCGCGGTGAGATCGCCTTCGTTGGCGTAACAGGAGCGGCCGGGCGTCTTACTACCCGCTTGCACGCCTACAACTTCCGGATAGGCAGCAGGGATCTGCGACGGCAAGGGGCTGTTAGGCGGTTCACCGGCCGAATCATTGCCGGAGGCTGCGACGACAGTGGCGCCGTAGCTATCGGCAAGTAGCATGGAAATTAACATGGCAAAGATCGGATTGCTGCCATCGGGCATGGCCTCGAAACCCCATAGTTCCAACATGCGGACGATGGCGCGCCGGCCCTCTGGCGGCAGCTCTTCGTCGCTCGGTTGAGAGGTACCCAGACTGAGGTTAATCACGGTATTCTGCAGCGATCCCTGCGCCGCCAATCGCTGCTGCAGGTAGAGGTTGAAGGCGTCGACGAAGGCCTGCAGCGTGCCCTGTCCCTGGTCGTTCAATACGCGAATAAGGTGAATGTCGCTGGCGGGGGCCACGGCGTAGACGAGCCCGGAGACAAAAAGGCCGTGATCGCTGATATCCACGTCCTCCGCAGGCTGGGAGGTTGGCAACGCCACCGGATGGGAGACGGTTAGCGCCAGGGGCTCGACTTCCGGCGGTCCCCAGCCCTCGAAGCTGTAGCCGCCTTCGGCCTCGAAGGGCGATGTGTCAAAAATGGCGACCTCAACCCCCTCGCCGTCGCTGTCAATGGTTCGACCCTCGAGCGGGCTACTTGACGTGAAGAGATTGATGCCCGGCGATGGCTGCA
>JAICPS010000200.1 GCA_025929715.1 Anaerolineae bacterium
CCTGGGTGAGTTTGACGACGGGAAAGGGCGTGCCCTGAGCGGCGGCTCTTTCCAATTGCTGAAATAGCTCTGGCGTCGGTTTCTGGGCGTGAATGCCGAGTTTGGGCCCAAGGGGAATGTGGAAGTTGGTCATGGGTAATTCTCCTGTGGAGCTTATTATACTGGGGATTGGGGGATTGGAGATTAGAGATTGGAGTTGACTGGAGACTGGAGATCGGGGATTGGGGGTTAAGGGTGTGGTTCTGTTAGAATTGAGTGGTGGAGTGCATTTTGTGAGGATGGGATCGCATGGGACGTAAGATTTATCTGGAAGATATTCCACTGGACGAGGCGCGGGGGGCGCTGGAGGAGGCTTTGGGGAAGGCGGGGTTGGATGGACCGTTGGGCGTAGAAAGTGTGCGGGTGGCAGACGCGGCAGGTCGCGTGACGGCGGAGGCGGTGTGGGCGCGGCTGTCGTCGCCTCATTATCACGCCAGCGCGATGGACGGCTATGCGGTCCGCGCGCAGGATACGGTGGGAGCTACGGAAACGAGCCCGCTGCAGCTCACGATGTTCGAGGATAGTGACGAGTCGGAAACGCGGGCAATACGGACAGCTAAGGTGGTGAATACGGGCCATCCGCTGCCGTCATGGGCTAACGCCGTGATCATGATCGAACACACGCAGCCGCTGATGGCTGGGGAGCGGCAGGTGGGAATCGAAATCCGCGCTGCGGTTCCACCCTGGCAGCACGTGCGGCCGATGGGCGAAGATATGGTGGCGACAGAGCTGGTGCTGCCTGCCAATCACCGGCTGCGTGCGGTGGACCTGGGAGCGGTCGCCGGATCAGGTAACGAAACGGTGGCGGTCTACCGGCGTCCGCGCGTGGTGATTATTCCCACCGGATCTGAGCTTGTGGCCCTGGAAGCCGTGAAGGAGAAGGGATTGGAGGCGGGTGACATTATCGAATACAACAGCATCGTGCTGGCCGCGCAGGTGCAGGAATGGGGAGGCGTGGCCACGCGCTGGCCCATCGTGCCCGACGATTTCACAGCTATCCGTGATGCCGTCGCCGCCGCCGCAAAAGGTCACGACCTCGTGCTGGTGAACGCCGGTTCTTCGGCGGGCAGCGAGGATCACACGGCCCGGGTAGTTCAGGATCTGGGCGCGCTGCTGGTGCATGGCGTGGCGGTGCGACCGGGACACCCGGTTATTATCGGTCTATTGGGGTCTTCCGCGCCGGATCAGATGGCTGTTGTGAGGGAGGATGCCGGTCAGGAGCCGCGCTCACATGATCGCATCGTGCCCGTGATCGGCGTGCCCGGCTATCCTGTGAGCGCGGCGCTGACTGGAGAGATATTCGTCGAGCCGCTGTTGGCGCGTTGGCAGCGACAACGTCCGTACGAAGCGCCAACGTTGCGCGCGACGCTGACGCGCAAAGCGCCGTCGCACACGGGGGACGACGACTACGTGCGTGTGGCGGTGGGACAGGTTGGCGAGCGCGTGATGGCAACACCGGTCGGTGGCGGCGCGGGCGTCATCACCTCGCTGGTGCGCGCCGATGGCATCGTGCGTATCCCGCGCTTCAGCGAAGGGCTGGATGCGGGTTCCGAGGTTATCGTGCACCTCTATCGCACGTCGGAAGAAATCGCACGCACCATCGTGGCCATCGGCAGTCACGACCTCACAATCGATCTTCTGGCCCAGTTCCTGGCAGCGACGGGCGAGGGCTGGCGCCTGACGTCGGCCAACGTGGGTAGCCTGGGCGGGCTGGCAGCTCTACGCCGGGGCGAGGCGCACCTGGGAGGATCGCACCTCCTGGATCCAGAGTCCGGTGTTTACAACGACAGCTACGTGCGCCGATACCTGCCACAGCAGGACGTGGTGCTGGTGACGCTGGTGGGGCGGGAACAAGGGTGGATCGTGCGTCCCGGCAATCCGCTGGGCCTATGCGCCTGGAGCGACGCCGCGAGAGATGAGTTGACTATCGTTAACCGCCAGCGGGGTGCGGGTACGCGCGTGCTGCTCGATTATGAGTTGGAAAAGGCAGGCATCGATCCAGAGGCGGTGCACGGTTACCGGCGCGAAGAATATACTCATCTGGCGGTGGCGGCGGCCGTGGCTTCTGGCACGGCCGATGCGGGCCCCGGCATTCGCGCTGCCGCGCGTGCGCTTGGGATGGATTTCGTGCCGCTGGCTCACGAGCGCTACGATCTGGTGATTCCGCGGTTGCATTATGAAGGTGCCCTGCTCCAACCGTTGTTGGCCTTACTCCATAACCCAACATTTCGCGACGAAGTGGCGTCGCTACCTGGGTACGATGTGTCAATCATGGGTCAGAAAAGAGAGATCAGTGGGTGAGAGCAGGAATGAGGAAAATACGCTTCTCGAAAGAAACGCATCTTCCTCTCCCCAAAATCCTGAATGAGAACTGAACTAGATTAGGGTGATCAGGTAAAGCCTACCCGCCTGCCTTCGCACGCTGCCCTACCTGGCAGCATTCGCTGCCGGGCGAGAGATGCGGCCCCTAAGGAACGCCCAGAGGTAGATATTGTTCCTTTTGCGATGCCGGCGCCAGAGGTTGTCGTTCTCCGAAGACGTGCGATCGCATGGGCGATAAATTAACATATTAAGAAACTGTTAACAACATCATTGGCGACAGGTTTTTATTTCCAATTTTGGCATAGTACACCTGTCTCTTACGACAGGAATGGATGTTTGCGGCACATCACTCCTTACCGTAACCGGCGCGCACGGCCCAGACGATGGCTTCTCCGCGTGAATGGACGTTGATTTTGCGGTAAATATTCTTCAGGTGAAACCGCACGGTCCGCTCGGTAACCATCAGGATATTGGCAATGCGGTCATTACTTGCTCCGCGCGCCAGAATGTTCAGAACGTCTAGTTCGCGCTCGGTGAATTCGGGAACGTTGACCGGTTGGGCCAGCTGCTGGGCGACAGCCTGGCTGAACCAGATGCCCCCTCGCACGACAGTATTGATAGCCTGCACGAGTGTCTCTATCGCTTCGTCTTTGAGCACGTAGCCGCTGACCCCGGCGCGCAAGAGGGCGCGCACCGAGACAAGATCGTCGTAAGCGCTCAACACCAGCACTCTGGTTCGTGGATAGTCTTTGCGCAAGGCGCTTACGGTTTCCAGAGGCGGCGGACCGGGCATATGCAGATCCAATAACAACACATCTGGCTGAAGCTCCGCTGCCAGCTCGGCGATTTCATATCCATTTGTAGCAACACCTGCCAAAGAAAGGCTTTCATTCTTGAGCAGCGTGTTACCGATGCCCTCCCGAATCAGCGGATGATCGTCCGCCAATAGCACCCGAATTTGAGACTCCATGGTCGTTCTACACATCCTTTAGGGGAATTCGGGCCTGGATTTCGGTACCCTGACCCGATTCGGACCAGATAGACAGGATCCCATCGACGGCGTGAACGCGCTCTTGCATACCGATAAAGCCAAAACGTCCGGCTGCAGCGAACTGAAACAGGTGCCGGGGGATCGTAAAACCGCATCCATCGTCCTTTATTTGTAAGACGACTTCATCGCCGTTATGGCGCAGCTTAACAGTGACCGTGGCAGCGGAGGCATGCTTGTGCGCGTTCCAGATTCCTTCCTGAACCAGGCGAAAGATGCAGGTGGCAACCGCTTCGGGTAATTGAATGCCGGCCGGCAGTTGTCTTCCTTCCGCTAGCTGTTCGCCGTCTGGCGGGGGGCTATTCAGCGAGGACAGGTCCATGTGGATCGATGGGCCTGTACGCCCCGCACCTCGCTGCCATTCAGCGACGTACACTTCGAGGATCTCGGCCAGCCCCATTTCGCGGAGGCCGGGCGGGCGCAGCGAGCTAATGAGCCGGCGAAGGCTTTGAGCGACAGTGATAATGTCGCTACGGACAACTTCTAAGCCCGGGATCAGCTCCTCGAGCCGCTGCTCCGCTGACCAGCGGCGACTTTCTGTGGCGCGTCGCTGCATATCAGCCAGCTGGTAACTGATACCCAGCAACTGTTGCACAGCGTCGTCGTGTAAACCCTGGGCGAGTCTCAGCCGTTCGGCTTCCTTTGCCTGGGCCAGCTGGCGGTTGGCCTCAGCCAGCTCTTTCTCCATCTGGCGCCTCGCGGTTACATCTACGCCTGCGCCGATAAAATAACTTACATTTCCCTCTTCATCAAAAAGTGCGGTCGTCGACCATTCGATCAGCCGACGCTCGCCGTCGCGCGTAAGCCAGATCCCCTCATGGGGAACGAACTCAGGTTGCGTTGTGGGCAGTTCTCGTAGCCGAGCCGTGAGCGCTTTCGATCGCTCGTGTTCCTCTGGCGCGGCCAGAAAGGTGTAATGCCGGCCGTAGATTTCTTCGAAAGAATAGCCACTTGCGCGCTCGGAGGCGCGGTTAAAGCCAACGATATGGCCCTGTGGATCAAAAACGATGATCAGGCTATCGAGCATGTCCAGTATGGTCATATGTAGCTTTTGGGCTACTGCAGCGGCAATTGAAGAAGTCATGGCTTACTCTGCTCTTGCCCCGACTTTTGGACAAGAATTACGCCGTGTAACCCGTCGGGGTCTGCGCGTTGAATGCGGGCGGGTGCAATTGTGTTAAAGAGGTCGCCGGAGCCGTGCGCCGTCACGCGCACGTAATTGCCCGTATAACCTGCCCAGCGCAGTCCCCCATCGTCGGCGCCCACCGCGGTCTCCCACAACACGTCGCGCTCTTGTCCTTCGTACTCCTTGTGAAATGCCAAACTCAGATCCTGACCGAGGGCGATCAACTGCCGGGTGCGTTCCTTACGCTCCTCCTTAGGCAATTGATTAGACATTTGCGCTGCTGCGGTGCCTGGACGACGGCTATAGGTGAAGACATGCAGGCGTGAGAAGCCAATCTCGCGTACGAAGGTGAGGCTCTGGCGAAAATCTGCGTCACTCTCGCCGGGGAAACCGCAAATCATGTCTGTGCTAAGGTTGAGATCGGGAATCGCCGCTTGGGCCGCCTGCACCAGACGGCGAAAGCTTCCACGGCGCGTGCGCCGGGCCATCAGGCGTAGTATGCGGTCGCTGCCTGATTGCAACGGCAAATGGAGGTGAGGGAGCAGGCGTTTGTTCTGCCAGAGGGTGAAAAAATCGGCGTCGATGTCCCACGGCTCCAGCGAGGAGAGGCGCAGTCGCGGAATGTCCGTGTCGTTGAGGATGGCAATGACAAGGTCGCGCAGGCGCTGCCCCTGGCCATGCTGGGTACCAAAATCGTGTCCATAACTGCCGAGATGCACACCGCTCAGCACAGCCTCGCGGTAGCCGGCAGCGGCAAGCGCCTGAATTTCACGCACGACGTCGCGCAGGGGCCGGCTGCGCCCGGGGCCGCGAGCCACGGTCGTGATGCAGAAGGTGCAGCGATTGTCACAACCGTCCTGGACCTTGACAAATGCACGCGTGTTGCCAAATGGACGGCCTACAAAGCTCGTCGGAGTAGAAGGCAAATCGCGCAAGAGGGGTTCTTGATCGAATATGAGTAACTCGATACGCGTCGCCGGGCGCGTCGCCGGATCGAGGATCTGGACCAGTTGTTCCTTGTCCTGGTTGGGCACAATGCGCCCCGCTCCCTCGACGCGCCGCAATGCCTCTGGAGCGATGGTGGCGTAGCAGCCGGTGAGCACGACTTCTGCGTTTTCGTTTTGGCGGTGAAGGCGGCGCGTGCGCTTGCGCGCATCACGCGCCGCCTCGCGTGTGACGGCGCACGTATTGAGAATCACCTTATCGGCCTGGCCTACGTCGGCCACAATCTCGTGCCCAGCCGCCAATAACTGGCGGGCCATCGTTTCAATTTCGCTCTGGTTTAGGCGGCAGCCGATGCTGTCGAGAAATAGTTTCATGGACCTATTTTAGCCCGTACCGGGGTACGGTGCGAGCGAGCTGAAATAGGAATTGGAGACAGATGCCCGTATAACGGTTAAACAGATAGACGCAAATTTTTGTTTGTTATCTGTATGCATTTGTTGCATCGGCGGCAATTGGATCTCAGCCGCTACGCTGTAACAGGTAGATGCGGCCCCATTCGCCGGACACGGTGATGGAATAGCCGCTGCGAATCTCGAGGTGTGGGGTCTCGCGTATGGCATCCTTGAATTGCTCGAAGGCGCGCGTAAGAACGACAGCCTGGCCTCCGGGCCGCAGGACGCGTTGCATTTCTTGCAGCCATTCTTCGTACTGCTGGGTGACGCCCGCAACGGGTGAGGGCGGGAAGCGGGTGGCGATCTTGTCTATGGCTGCTGCGCGCAAGGGTAAAGCTGTCCCGTTCCAGCAGAGTAGGGTGGCGGCGGCTGGCTCAGGCGCCGGTAACAGCTCAGGCGGTGATGGGCCGCCGCCGAGTATCAGGCCTGCCGGTGAGGCGCTGCGGGCGGCGACGACGGCGCCGCCGTCGAAGAAGGGGTCGAGAAAGAGGTCGTCGCGCCGGGGATCGCTCAGGAGGACGAGGGCGGCGGCTACGGATTGCGGCAGCGCACCGCCCGGCGCAGGCGTGCGCCAGTCGCGCGGCGGCGGCAGGCGCAGGCCGACGAGGATCGACGAGCCGAGAACGTTGGCCCAGAGCTCTACGTCCGCATCGTTCTGCACGCGCTGCCAGTTTGGATAGCGTTCGTCGATGGCCTGGATTATGGCGCGACGGAACGCCTGCCGGTCGTATTCATGTTTGCCATAGGTGCGCGCTACCAGGCGGTAGGTGTGCACCTGGCGGCGCCGGTAGCGCGAAAAGGCGTTTGCGGCGCGGCCGAGGTCGCCGCTGAGCACCAGTTGTTCACGCAAGCGGCGCAAGTCGCGATAACCGCGCGTCGTCTTTTCCAGGAAGGCGACGGTGAGGTAAATGGCGTCCACGGTGTCGAGTGCGAAGAGTTCGGATGGCGCCACCGGCGTCTGGAATACGACGATACCGCGCTCGTTTTTGGCGAACAGGAAGCCGCCGAACTCAGCTCGTGGAAAGCGCTGCCGTATTTCCAGCCAGGCTACTTCTTCGAGGCCGGGAACGGTTTCGACGTACGCCGAAAGAGGTGTCGTTTGGGAAGCCATCGTTACGTGTGCCTCAGGTGACCGGCACTTTTGAAGCGCCGGTCACCTCTGTGCAATTTATTTTCCGTAGCGCTCTTCGCTGCGTGGGCGGAAGCGGAGGCGAATGGGGGTTCCGGTGAAGGGTTCAAATTCGCGAATCTGATTTTCGAGGTAACGTTGGTAGCTGAAATGGACCAGCTCCGGTTTGTTTACGAAAAAGACGAAAGTTGGCGGCACAGTCTCGGCCTGCGTAGCATAATAGAACTTGAGTCGTATCCCGCCTTTTTGCGGCGGTGCATGTTTTATCACCGCTTCGCGCATAAGCTTGTTGAGCTGGCTGGTTGGAATGCGCTTGTTGCGCGCTTCGTGAACTTCGATCACCAGCTCCATGATCTTACCGGTCCGCTGGCCGGTCTCGGCGGAGATAAAGAGCAGCGGCGCGTACGGCAGGAATTTCAGCTCGTTGCGCACAAAATTGACGTACTCCGGCATACTATGGGCGTCTTTTTCCACGGCATCCCACTTGTTAACCAAGATGATGACGCCTACTTCTTCCTGGCTAATCATGCCGCCGATATGCGTATCCTGGGCCGTAATACCCTCGGTGGCATCGAGAATAAGCAGGGCAACGTCGGCGCGGTCGAGCGCTTTGATGGCGCGCAGCACGCTGTACTTCTCTACGCCGGGTTCGATCTTGCCGCGTCGCCTGATGCCGGCCGTATCGATCAGCGTAAATTCCTGGCCGTGCCACTTGAGACGCGAGTCGATGGCGTCGCGCGTCGTTCCTGCCAGCGGACTGACGATGACACGCTCTTCGCCTAACAGCCGATTGAGTAACGTCGACTTGCCGACGTTCGGCTTGCCCAGGAGCGCGATGCGCACCGTATCCTCCGTTTCGTACAGCGGTTCAACCGGCGGAATGACGGCAACTAGCTCGTCTAG
>JAICPS010000225.1 GCA_025929715.1 Anaerolineae bacterium
CGCACCGGCCGCCAGGTTGCCCGGCGGGCCAAGGCTTTTGAGATGCAAATCATGGTCAACCAGCCACGCCTGACGCCCGAGCTGGCGCTCGACGAAGGCGTCATCGTCGCCGATCTTTTCGATCTACTGCGCGCTTCCGACTTCGTCACGTTGCACGTGCCCTTCAAAGCCGAGACTGACGCGCTCCTGGGCACCCGAGAAATCGCCCAAATGAAAACCGGCGCCTACCTGATCAACACCGGTCACACCGATCTCGTGGACGACGCGGCCCTCTTGGACGCCCTGAACAATGGTGGTCTCGCAGGCGCAGCGGTGCCCGAGTACCCCGAGAAAATCAGAGACCAAGCCGAGAAAGCTTCTGACCTGGTTCGGCGGCATGCCAGCGTGATGGTCGCGCCCCATGTGACGACCATTATCGGCGATCCCCGTCGCGAGATCACTGTCAACGTTGCCCGCCAAGTTGTGGAGCTATTGCACGTCAAACGCCCGAACGAAACGCTGGCCCTTGAAGTCGTACCCATTTCGGAGGTGACTCCGCATGAACAGATCGACGAAAAGAGAGTCACCCGGCTTATGCAGCGGCTGCAAAACGAGTCCAGGCTAATCAATCCGCCCATCGTCACTTTCTGGCAGGACCGCTATGTGGTCCTAGATGGGGCTACGCGCTTCACGGCGCTAAAGCGGCTGGGCTATCCGCATATGATTGTTCAGGTCGTAGAGGCTGCGCGAGACGATTTTGAGTTACATACTTGGTACCACGTCATCTCCAGCGAATTACCTGTCGCGGAGCTGTTTGCTCAGTTGCATCAGATTGAAGGCTTGATTCTGCAACCGCTGCCTGCTGAGGAGCTGCAGGAAGCTTTTCGTGAGCAGCATGCCCTTTGTTACTTCGTCGATCACCAACGTCGGGTGATGCTGGTCCAAGGCGCGCCGGGCTTCGACCGCATTGAGTTGATGAGCGAGCTGGTAGACTGTTACAGCGGCTGGGGCATGGTGGAGCGTACCCTCGTCACCGACCTCTCGCGGCTTCGGGGTCAATTCCCAAACATGAAAGCGCTGGCTATCTTTCCCCAGTTCAAACCAGAATCGGTGTTTGACGCGGCGAGTATGGGCAAACTTCTACCGGCTGGTCTCACTCGCTTCGTCATTCCAGGGCGCATCTTGCGGCTGAATGCCGATCTGGCAAGGTTGAAGGCCGATGAACCGCTCGTAGCCAAACGCGCCTGGTTTAACCAGTTCCTGGCTCAGAAATTGGCCCGCAGCAGGCTGCGCTATTATCAGGAGCCGGTCATTTTACTAGATGAATAATGTAAGAAAGGGCGGTACCCCGGTGCAATCGGGGCGAATTGGCTCCGGTAAGCACGACGCCGCGCTCGACCATCAGTGGCCGTGATTTCCGTCATGGGCGTGACCATGATCCAGCTCGTCGCTTGAGGCTTCGCGCAGGCTCACTACCTTGACGTCGAAGAACAACGTTTCGCCCGCGAGCGGATGGTTGAAGTCCAGCGTCACTGCTTCGTCCTCAACCTCTTCGATGTAAGCGTCTAAGAGCTGCCCGCTGCTCACGTCACGCATACGCACGTTCAGGCCCTCTTCGAGTTCCATGTCGCTTGGGAATGAATCGCGCGGCACCCGCTGCAAACGTTCATCGTCATACTGACCATAGCCCTCTTGGGGCGCCACGGTCACAGCTTTCTCGTCGCCGACGTTCATCCCGTAAAGCTCGCGCTCTAGCCCGCGCACGATCTGCCCCTTACCCTGGATGTAAGCCAGTGGTTCGCGCCCTTCAGAACTATCGATCACGTCCCCGTCCTCCAGCCGCAGCGTATATTCGATGCTCACGACGACGTCGTCCTCAACCTTTATTGGAATTTTCTTAGCAGTCATTGGTCACACGCTCCTTCAGTGCATTTATCATGGTCGATAACGCCTGCCGAAACAAAAACCGCTCAGACTTTTGATATCTGAGCGGTTCCCAGTCTACGGAACAAGCGTTGCATTGTTAAGCCTCCCCACTATAACCCCGGGGTGGGTTACCTGTCAATCACCGCATCCCGCGTAAACGGATGCTCCTCTGACCACATCCGATAAATGATGAACAGAGGAAAAATCACCCACGACGCGTTGGCCAACAGCACCCAGCCAAGCTGGGGCGACGCATAGGGGCCGCCGATTTCCTCGCCCAGTATGATGGTCACGTTCGTCAGCATCACCGAGGCGTAGATGATACTCGGGATGCGGATCCACTCCCGCCCCTTGATATAGGCGTAAATGGCGATCATGTAAAAGGGCCCGAAAAAGAGCGAGTCAATCCATATCGTCATACGCCACCACATCGGCCGCGCCATCAACACCGGGTCAAAGTTATTGCCCCACCAGTGGATGATATCGACCATGAACGGTAGCGGCCAGACCGGATATTCGAAATGATAGGGATCGGCGATGACGTTCTGCTCGACGTCGATGATATATGTCACAAACAGGAGATTGACGACGAAAAAGGCCAGAATCGCAATATCTCGCCTGCGCTGCCGCAACGGCACCAGCATTTTATCATCCTTCATACGACAGCGTGTCGCGGATGGACAAACGCGAGGCGTTCCGGGCGGGCAAGAGGCTGGCGAGGACGGAAAGTACGACGACCAGCCCTCCCCACAGCACGACGCCAACCGGCTCGAACACGAATTCCATTGGCCGCAAAAATAGCTCCATGCCCATCGCCTCGTTTAACAGAATGGTCAGTGGCAACGATAGCACGATTGCCAGCACCCAGCTGACAAGCCCCAGCAGCACGCCTTCCAGCAACACCATGCGGCCGATGACGCCACTTGTGGCGCCGATTGAGCGCAAGACGCCGATCTCGCGCGTGCGCTCCATCACATTCAGGCCCATAGACGAGGCCAGCCCCAGCCCACCGACGAGCACGATTAGACCCGCCATTACAATCAGTAACATAACCAGGTTGGCGATCTGCGCCTCTGCAGCGAGCCGGTTCTGTGTCGTCGTCGCCGAGCGTGCGACCGCAACGTCCAGTCGGGATAACGTTTCCAGCAGGCGCATTTCCAGTGCAGCCTGATAGGCAGCGTCGCTCCTGGCCCCGCGCACAACGAAGCGGTTGCCGGATCCATGAGGGCCCGGTAGCAGTTCGGCCAGCTGCCGATAGGGTGTATAGCCCCACGGGACCCAGAGCCGCGAGCTGACGCCGATCAGTGTCCAGCGCTCCGCGCTCCCCGCGACGGCGAGTTCGACCTCTTCGCCAACGGTCATCGGCGCGGCGAGATTAAAGGCGTCCGCATTGACAAAGAGCACGCGCTCGTCGTCCGGGCGCATCCAACGCCCTTCGCGCACGCTTGGCCGGACCATCGCCGTCTCCGGGGGCAATCCGATAAGGGTGAAGCTCCCTCCCTGCCATTGCCGATCGAAGACCCGGCGCGCGTCTACTAGCCACCAGCCCTCGACGCTTTCCACGCCTTCCACCGCTTCCAGCTCCTCCTCCAGATCGGCGATCGGTGCTGGGCGGAGGAGGTCGATCTCGACGTCGTAGCTCCACTCGCCCTGGATTTCGCGCACTGCGCCGTAGAGTGAGCCGCGAACGTTCAACACCGCCATAAACATTGCGCCGCCCAGGCTAAGCGCTGCCAGCGTCAGTCCTACTCGCCCTTTGTGCCAGAACATGGCGCGCGTGGACATGGCCGCTACAATCGTCGGGGTCCGAAGCCGCGCAACGGCGCCGCCGGTCGTGGATGCTGCCCCGTGATCACTAATCGCCTCGCGGATAGTTATCGTCGCTCCCTTCAAGATGGGCGCGAGTGCGGCTAGAACCGGCACCACGAGAGCACTCAACACCTGCCACAGCAACACCTGGCCCGGCAGCCAGTATTCGACAATATCAACATCCATCTGTGTCGCGGAGAAGTCGGTCAGAAAATATGCGCCCACATAGGCGGCCGGAACTGCGATGAGTGCTGCCAGAACGCCAAAGAGCAGCACCATCCGTAGATAAATAGCGGTCACTTGCGTCGATTTGCCGCCTATCGACTTGATAATTCCGATCTGCCGCGTCTGCCGCGTTACAATCGCCGCCATGATGTTCACAATCAGAAACGCGCTGAGCACCAGCGTCAGCGAACCAAGCGTCCCTAGCAACAGCAGGGCCGTATTAGCAGAGCTTTCGAGCGGGGTCTGGCCCGGCTCGGGCACCCGCACGCTGAACACAGTATAGCCCGCCTCTTCCACAACGTTCACCACCTGGCCAAATGCATGCTCGACGGCGGTGCGCTCATCCGGGACGCCGTCGACGATGGCGTAGAGGCGATTATAGCGCGATGGCTCTTCAAGCTGCGCCAGCGTATCGAAAGCAATAAAGCCGTAACCAACGGGCACAATCGAGGAGGGCATCAGGCTCACGTCGTCGGCCAGCCCAGCGACCTCCAGTTGGCGCATATCGCCAGACGGCAGGCGTACGCGCACTGTGTCGCCCGCCTCGACGTCAAGCAAGTACCGCGTCGAGCGCTCCAGGAGAACGGCGCCCGGGGCAGGCGGTACGAGGGCGCCGGCTTCATAAGTCAGCCGGCCGATCGCGAGCCGGTCGTAGTCCGGAATGGCCTGCAATTCCAGTGTGCTCCACGCTTCCGTGCTTACTTCAACCTTGACCGTCACAGACCGCCGGCCCTCCGCAACTGCTATGCCCGGCGTCCTGCTTACTTCGTTGACCAGCGTTTCGTCAAAGTCATTGACGAAGAGAATTCCATGAGCCGGGTTGCTGGCGCGATAGCTTCTCGCAATGTTGGCTTGCAACACCACCCGCGCAGTGGCCATGATGCCGAACACCATCACACCGACCGCAACCGCCAACACAACCAGGACCGTTCGGCCACGGTAGCTCCACATCTCGCGTAGGATCATCGTCCAGCGTACGTTAAGCATCTCCGCTCACAGCCGGCGCGGAATGCCGCGCTATCCGCTCCTGTCGCCCGGCGGCGTCATCTTCGAGCCGCATGCGGAATTGCTCCGAACTGGTGATCAGTTCCTCGAACACGGCCCTATCCAACTCGACTACCTTGGCCCCGACGCCGCTAGCCCGCACGGTCGCCGACCGTCTGCTATCGCCCAGCAATGCCAGTTCGCCAAAGAACTGCCCCGGCGCCAGTCGCTCCAGCACCTTTTCATCCCCGCCCACCGGTCCCGCAACCTGGTCCAGCACCACCTCGACCTCGCCTTCGACGATGACAAAGAAAGAGTCGCCCAGACTTCCCTGGCGGAGAATCGTGCTGCCGGGCGGATAATAGTCCAAAGGCCGCCTGCCAATAAGCGCCTGCAGTTGGTCGACCTTCAGCTCGGCGAGCGCCTGAACACGATAGGCCAGTAGTCGCCGGTCTACGATACGGCCGAGCTCTTCGCGCAGGGAACGGGAGTCACTGATCAGGTTCTGGAAATTCACGCCGTCCAACGCCACGATGGACACCTCACCATCCGCTGCCGCGCGTACCGTCGCCGTGCGCAAACTTCCCGCAATCAGCGCCATTTCTCCGAAATAATGCCCTCGCGAAAGCCGATCAACCAGCATTTCGTTGCCACCCGGCTGCTCGACGAGTACATCCACCTTTCCATCGGTAATTATGAAAAACTCGGCGCCATGCTCTCCCTGCCGCACGATCGTCTCTCCCCGCGCAAAGGTTCGTGGCTCGAAGTATCGCGTGACTTCGATTAGTTGGTCCTGCGATAGCGCTGCGAGCGCCTGAACGATGTACTCATTAACGATTTCGCCGTCGGCAATGACGATCGTACGGTTAACCCGGCTCGCCAGTTCGTCGTCGTGAGTGACCATGAGGATCGTCTTGCCCTGCGCCACCAATTCCTCAAACAGGTTAAAGATGCGCTCTGCGGTGCGCGAATCGAGGTTGCCGGTCGGCTCATCGGCAATAATCAGTGGTGGATCGTTGGCCATTGCGCGCGCAACGGCGACCCGTTGTTGCTGACCGCCGGACACCGCCGACGGCAATTTGTCGGCCTGCTCGGCCACCTCGACCATCTCGAGCAGCGACAGCGCTCGATTGCGCCGCTCACGCCGGTTAACGTAAAGGCCGTTCAGCTCCATGGGCAGCATGACGTTCTCGACAAGGGTCAGCGTTGGGATCAGCTGGAAAAACTGAAAAACAATGCCCAGATTACGACCGCGCCAGGCAGCCATTTCTGTCTCATTTAGAGCGTGAATCGGGCGCCTGCCGATGAAGATCTCTCCCGCTGTGGGGCGATCGATACCGGTGAGCATATTTATGAACGTCGACTTTCCGCTGCCGGATTTTCCGATTACGGCGGCGAATTCGCCACGCTCCACCTGAACGTCCAACCCATTAAGCGCCGTGAACGCGCCAGCGGGCGTCAGGTACACCTTTACCAGGTTACGCACCGTAATCAACGGGCCGTCATATGCTCCCTTCGCGCTATCGATTCGAGTCAACTGGCACACCTCCGTCTGATCCGGATACAGCCGGCTGCCGCCTGGGCCACACCGGCAATTCCACACCGCGCTACCCTATACCAATCGCGATCGATAGTGGAACGTTTAATTGACAGCATTGCAGAGATGACTGGAATGGAGACGATAATGCGAGGATTGTAGCAACATAGGGTGCTGAAATCAATCGAGGTAGAGTATCACTCTACTGTACAAATTGAACCGATCGCCAACGATCATGGGGCCTCCATGGGATCCAACAGGGTTCCAGACATTTTCCAATTTTCTTGACACACGGCCTTCATCTATGCTAGAGTATCGTGCGGCGCCACTTTTTGGGCGCCTCTGAATGATTGAGGAAAGTTTTATGGTCGACAGATTGAACCTGAACGCAAAGCGACACAATGCCAGTGGTTGCGCAATTCCGCTGCCTTGGCAAGGTGCGCCTCACGTCTGTTGACATAATGAACTAACGACAACAGGCCGCAGCGCACCAAACAGTGCCTGCGGCTTTTTGTTTTCCCAGGGTGCCCCTCGAAACGGCGCACTCTTCGAAAGAGGGACGCAGGCAATCGTGAGATTGTCCGCGTCCCTCTTTTTGTTTCTCGAAGCATTGAATTTTAAGGAGGCGTCATGATCAAGGCAGTAATATTCGACGTCGGCGGCGTACTTCTTCGCACGCAGGACCATGGTCCCCGGCGGCGCTGGGAACGGCAGTTAGGTCTACAAGACTGGGAATCAGAACAAATCGTATTTTCCGGCGAAATGGGTACCGCTGCCCAGCAGGGCGTTATGGATGATGGCGAACTGTGGACCTGGATCGGGCGTCATTTGCAATTGGAAGATGACCA
>JAICPS010000130.1 GCA_025929715.1 Anaerolineae bacterium
CCTCGCGCGAAAATTCGGTCTGAGAAGTGGATTCCTGCCACGCGGGTCTGAACGGTTGCAGCAACGGCGTCAGGCAATCCAAGGCAGTCGAGGCGTGACAATCGGCGTAAATGCGTACCTCGTCGCGGAATTTGCCGCCGAGCAGCTGCCAGATGGGTACGCCCAGATATTTGCCTTTTAGATCCCACAGAGCCGTTTCGATGGCCGTGATCGCGTTCAAGGCAAAGCCGGCAATCGAGCCCGCCCCTGACGCGGCCCAGCGCATCTTTTCAACCAGCTTCTCGATGTTGTTGAAATCTTCGCCCGCCAGAACTGGTTCAAACGACTTGATGATATGGTGCAGGGCCGGGGCACAAAACCCTTCGCCAGTGCCGTACAATCCGCCATCCAAATCAGAGTAGACGCGGACGTAAGTCCAATGAAAGTTGGCCTCGACGACGGCTGTTTCTATCTTCGATATTTTCGGCATGCATTTCCTCTCGCTAAATTTTGCTTAAGCTGGCTGCCCCGCTCCCATGCCGCGCGCCGCGTCAATCGCCTGCAACGGTGGGCTGCTCAGGAAGCTTTTCCGATCTTCTTCGTTATCTAACTGATCGGCCAGCCCCAGCAACAGCGTAGCAGCCTGTTCGATTGCCCCACGCATTCCCGTCTCATCGCCCAGCTTATGCAGCGCCTGGCCCATTCTAATCAACACCCGGGCCTCGTCGTAGGGCCGGCTCAGCTCCTGCCACTGCCTCGCGGCTCGTTGCAGGCTCGTGACGGCCTCAGACAGCCGCCCTTCTGCTGTCAACATCGCAGCCTGCGCTTCTTCCAGCGCGGCCTGGGCGACGAGATTTGTCTTGTAGTCCGCGACAACCGTGAGCTGGTCCCGGCAGCGCCCGGCCATTGCCACTGCTTCGCGCGTGGGCCGCTCATATGCCAGCCACGCACAGGCGGTTAGTAGTCCTTGAACGCTAATCCCCGGCGTCTGAGGCAAGCGCTCAATAGCCGCCAACATCTCTGCTACTATTTTTTGCGCCTCCACCACGCGCCCCATCGCTGCGAGCGCCCTCACTAGTTGCTCAAAGTGCGGTCCTAGCACCTGCACTTCACCCTGGTTGCGCACCAGTTTCAGCGTTTGCTCTAAAGCCTCCAGCGCCAACACAAACTGCCCCAAATCGTTATACATGAGCGCCAGAATCGTGCTGCTGATTACCTGCAAATGACCGAGCGATTGGCCGCGCAGCAACCATCTTGAGATATCGGGACGACGAGATAGCGCCTTCTGCCATTGACCCGTCAGCCATTCAATATGCGCCAACTCCACCTGCGCGCTGCCGGCAAACAATGGAATACCTACCTGCGCGGCATATTGTGCCATTTCGCTTAGATAACCGTGCGCTTCATCATAGAAACCGCCGCGTGCCAGGGACTCGCCAAGGTTCGTGTAAGCGCGGCAGGCGTCGTGCGGTAAACCCAGCTCCAACGCTCGTCGCAGACTATCGCGCAGCATTGCTTTGCCAAGCTCCAGTTCACTGGTTTCTATATAGGCCACCCCCATGTTGTTAAGGGCATGTGTCAATACCTCTTCAGCTTCTAAGCGGGTTGCGAGATCCAGGGCCCGCTGTCCCCATATGATCGTCTCATCATATTGTGACGCCAGCATGTGCATCTGTGAAATGGAGCTGAGCGTCCAGGCCAGATCGACGCTTTCGGGAATCCGCTCGAGCGTCGCCAGGGAGCGGTGATAATGGTGTAGCGAGCGCTCGCGGTTGCCGATTTCCCAGTAGAGCCGTCCCAAAGAACGTTGTATGGCGCCGCTGCCCTGTAGGTCGCCCGTGCTTTCAAAGAGGGTGTAGCAGGTCTGATACGTCGCCAGCGCTTCCGGCAGTTCTCCCCGAATCCACTGGCATTCGCCGAGTTTGCGGAGGATACTTGCTTGCCCGCCCGGATCTGATTTGGGCCACCGTTCGAGCGCCGCCTGGAAATAGCGCATGGCCTCCTCCAAGGCGATTGCGCGTCGTGCCTGGTCGCCGGCCTGTTGCATATATACTGCTGCCTTCGGCGCCCTCTCTGCCAGCTCAAAGTGGCGCGCCAGTTCAGGAGCAATCAATGCTGCGTCATCTCCGAATAGCTTCTCGAGCGCCTCGCCGACCGCTTCATGATGGTAGACGATCTCCACAGCATCAAGACGGTTGTAAAGATAGCGCTGGATCAGGATGTGGCGGAAGCGGTAGCGTGACAGCCGCGCGTTTCCCGCTTTTCTTGTGCCTGAGGTCCGCACAAGGAGATGATTGCGATCCAGCTCGCTACTAAACTGGCGCGCCGTCGCCCGTTCATCTTTGCCTAACACGAGCGCCACCGTCTCCGCTGTGAACTCTTCACCTTCCACGCTGGCAACTTCCAGCAATTCCTGCAAAAGCGGAGACAGCCGGCTGATGCGCTCGCCGATGGCGCCTTCTACGCGCGCCGGCAGCGTGTTCCAATCCAATTCTGATTGGGCCGCCCACCGGCCGTCGTCATCCTGCACCAGGTCACCTCGCTCTTGCATGCCGCGCAACAATTCGACGGTAAACAGCGGGTGCCCACCCGTCTGCCGGAAAACTGTTTCGCGAAAGGCTTCGTCCAGCCGGTTCGGCTCTGAATCGAGCAAGGCATCGACGAATGCGCGGCCCTCTTCCAGGCTAAGATCCAGTGTAATTTCCCCGAAAATGCGCTGTAACTCGTAGATCGCGACTTCTAATGGATGGCGAGCGCCATCCCGCCCCATGGCTACTTCCGCAGGCCGGTAGGCTCCTAGAAGCATTATGGGATAGCCCTGTATTCGCCGGCCGAGGTGCAGCAACAAGTTGGCCGAGCCCTGGTCCACCCACTGTAAATCGTCCAGAAATAACAGCAATGGCTCATTTTTAGATAAGGTCTGCATAACACGGGCGTACTGTTCAAAAAGATCGCTTTGCTGGAGTACAGCGGTCTCGCGGCGCCCGGCACGCGCCAGCGCCAGCCGCTCTAGCTGCGAGCGCCAGGGCGCATTCGTAAAAGAGAGCGCGGCCGCCCTGTTAATGACGTTACGCGCAGGAACAAGAGTATCAAGTAGATCCGGACCGCTATCTACCAGCGCTTGCAAGACTAGAGGCGCGGCCGACTGTAGACGCCATATATGGCCGGCGCTCAAATCACCCGCCATACGCGCCTCCGCATCGCCGGTAAGCATCTCCAGGATTTCGCGAAAAGGGAGATACGGATCGCCGCTTCCTGTATAGGCGTTGCAATTGCCGCCCGCGACCAAGAGTTTGGGATGCCGTTCCTGGGCGAGACGCACAAAAGCGCGCAATAGCGACGTCTTGCCCTGTCCCGCCTCGCCAGTCACAAGCGCCACCGCTGCATTTCCATCAACTGCTGTGTTTAGAAGGGCGTCCAGCCGCGCCAATGTCTCCTGGCGTCCCACAAAGTGGCTCTGCCGTACTTCCAACGCCAGTTCGCGAGCCGTAATCGCGACCGGATCCGGGATCTCTGGTGATTGCGAAGCGGCTACTTCTGGCCAGCTGGGCGGCGCGGGCGTCAGCAACAGGCGCTCCGTGGCGCCCGCGCGTATCGCTTCCAGCTCAGCAGCAACCTGTCTCATACTCGCAGGGCGCTTTTGTGGCTCTTTCTGCAATATGCGTTGAAGTAGATCCGCCAGGGTCGGCGGTGTATCCGGCCGGAACGTCGTAAGCTGCGGCGGCTCGTCCTGCAAAATGCTCACCAAGATTGGCGTTAATTGCTCGCCTTCGAATGGTTTACGGCCGGCAAGCATCTCGTAGAGCAGTACGCCAAACGACCAGATGTCGCTGCGGGCGTCCAGTTCTTCTCCCCGCAGCGCTTCCGGACTCATGTACGCCGGACTGCCCACCACGACACCTGTGTGCGTCAGGCGCACGTCGTCACGCCGCAATCGCGCCAGGCCAAAATCGGTCAGGCGTGGCGTGCCATCTGCTGCCAACAGCACGTTATCCGGCTTCAGATCACGGTGAATGACATTTAGATGGTGGGCGCGCGCCAGAGCATCAGCCAATTCCAGCGCGATGTCTAGCGCCTTGTTCAGCGGTAGGGCCCCTTCTTTGTCCAGGAGCCGTCGTAGGCTGCCGCCAGGCATGTGTTCCATGACGATGCGATGCTGGCCCTCCGCTTCATAAGTGGCCAGTATGCGCACGATGTTGGGGTGCTCCAGGCGGCTGAGCGCGTTGCCCTCACGGATAAAGCGGGCCAAATAGCCGCTGTCTTTGATCAGTAGCTCGGGCTTAAGCCGCTTGATAACGACGGGCGCGCCGCTTTCGCGATCCCGTCCAAGGTACACGTGCGCGTGCCCTCCCTCCGCCAGTAAGTCCAGAACTTCATAACGTTGCTCGGTGCTCTGTTTTTTTAGCGGATTCATTTTGTTATGTTGCTCACCCAATTCCTTAAGGAGTTCTCCTGGGGACGTTGGCGGGACGCTCGCTGGAACGTTGAAGGGATGGCACTGTGCTATGATGTCATCGTCGAGTAAATTGCTCGACCATTATAACAGAAATCACATTCAAGAGACCTGCACGTGACGTCGGGTCCGGAGGACAAAAATGGCGCCGCTCAGCAATAACCCACATTTAATCGGAGATCTGGCTCGCGAACACTACAATGACCTGCGGCGTGAAGCCGACGCCTGGCGGTTGGCTCGTGTGGCACAGGAAGCCAAAGAGGTTCCCTGTATTTCGGCGGAGTCGCGTCTGGCACGTGCGTTTATCATGCTACGCTTACGGCTGGTGGGAACGCCTCGTGCGCAGGTGGTCATGTGCTCTTGACCATTGGCTGGTCGTAAGTAGGAGGTTGAGAGAAGATGGTGGTACTGCCGGCCGAATACGATCATGCCGTGGTGATCGGCGGTAGTATTGCCGGGCTGACGGCGGCGCGCGTCCTTGCCGATCACTTCAGTCGCGTGACGATTGTCGAGAGGGACCACTTCCCGGACGATGCTGCGTTTCGCAACGGCGCGCCGCAGGCGCGTCACGCTCACATGCTGCTGCCCCGCGGACTGATGATCCTGGAGCAGCAGTTTCCGGGATTGACCGCGGATCTGCAGGCGAGTGGCGCAGTTGCCATAGGTTCCGGGCGCGATGTGCTTGTTTTCGAAGATGGCGCCTGGAACACGCCGCCGCCCGCCCCGGACCGGCTTTCTCTTGCCTCCAGCCGTCCGCTGCTGGAGCATATGGTTCGCCGTCACCTCTCAAGGTATCCGCGCGTGCAGATGATTGAGGGGATGGAGGTCACCGGGTTGAAAACGGACGGGCAGCAACGGCGTGTGCGTGGCGTTGAACTGCGATCGCGTGGCGCCAGCGCCCAACGGCGAGAACTTGCCGCGTCGCTAGTCCTCGACGCCAGCGGGCGCCGCTCGCAAGCACCGCAATGGTTGCAACAGCTCGACTTGTGCCCGCCACAAGAATGGACCATCGACGCGTTTGTAGGCTATACTACACGTCTGTACCGGCGTCCGCCTCACTTTGCAGAAAGCTGGAAAGCGTTACACGTGCGTCTGTCGCCGCCGGATCATACGCGCGGCGGGCTTATAGTGCCTCTGGAAGGCGGGCGCTGGCAGGTGGCGCTCGTTGGTATCGCGCGCGACCATCCACCGACCGATGAAGATGGTTTCCTGGCGTTTGCTCGAAGCCTGCCAACGCCGCGTCTCTATGAGGCAATCGCCAGGGCCGAGCCACTGACGCGACCGTATGGTTATCGTCACACGGCGAATCGCATGCGCCGCTTTGACCGCATGCCTTGCTATCTGGAGGGCTTTCTTGTTGGTGGAGACGCCGCCTATACGTTTAACCCGGTGTACGCCCTGGGCATGACGGCAGCGGTCGCCGCCGCACCTGCCCTGGAGCTGGCCGTGCAACAGGTTGCGGGACGGGAAAATCTCGACGGCCTGTCCGCCGTCTTCCAGCGACAATTGGCCTGGGCTATTGCTCCCTACTGGCGGCTGGCGACGCGCAACGATTGGCACTGGCCCGTGACTGAAATTGAAGACAATGAGATGGTTGAGGAAATGGAGTGATTGTGATGAATATCATGAGCAAAGAAGAACTACGGCAGAAAATAGAACGTGGCGACGATTTCAAGTTGATCAATTCGCTTGACCGTACAGCCTTTGACCGGATGCACATTCCTGGCTCGCTGCACTTCGACGATATCAATGAGGCCGTGCGGCAAATTGACCCGGACGAAGAGGTGATCCTTTACTGCTCCAATCCCCTGTGCCCCGCCAGCGTGCAGGCTTACCGTGCTCTGGAACTGCAGGGTTTCACCAGGCTGTTCCGCTACGCCGGCGGTCTCACCGAATGGGTGGAAGCGGGTTATCCTTTAGTGGGTAGCGAGGTACCGATCCAATAAAGTTCATTTTACATATCGACACGTTGCAACAGTGATTGGTAGGTATCTTCTAACTACTTTGGACATAGTAATATCGCCATAGTATAAATCCTCCACACCTGATGCAATTATGCCCGAGATAGCCCGATTTTACGGCATCATCATACGAATTTTCTATGAAGTACAGCGCCACCAGTTACCGCATTTTCATGCCGCCTATGGGGAGTATGTGGCTAGCTTCACTATTGAACCACCGGCACTGCTAGCCGGTCTTATGCCACGCAAACAGCATAACCTTATAATAGCTTGGGTAGAACTGCATCAAGAGGAACTACTGGATAATTGGCAGCGTACAATGGAGCAATTACCGTTAAAGCGGATCGAGGGGTTACAGTAGGAGAAGAAAATGACCACAGTAGCCGTCGAACTACGTCGCATCGTGGCCTTTGAGATAATAAGCGATTATACGATAAACATAGCCTTTGAAGATGGCGAGGAGCGAACAATTGATTTTGCACCCATACTATACGGACCCATCTTTGGGCAATTGCGCGATCGCACGCTATTCGACAAAGTGGCGTTAGATACAGATTTTGGGGCTCTTGTCTGGCCGAATGGCGCCGATATTGAACCTGCCGTATTGTACGATTGGCCGAACCACCTTGAGCGCATCAGCGAACAGCACAGAAAGCAACATCGCAAATAAGCGCGGGATAATTCTTCTGGTGCCGCCCGTCTTGTTATCCACCTCCCTTTACATACCGGTCAAAGAATTCCACCGAGCGCTCCATCGCCGTCGAAAAGTTATAGTCGATATCATGAGTATCGCCCTCGTACAGATATAACTCCACCGGCATCCCTGCTGCTTCAATTTCTGCGGCTAGCAATTCAGACAGAATGACCGGCACGTCGGCGTCCGCAGTGCCGTGGTGCAGCTGCATCGGGCCGGACAGATCGCCGACAAAGCTGTTCGGCGAGATTGCTGCCCAGAACGCCGGGTTTTCTTGAGGCGAACCATACTCTTCCGAAAAATCGCGGCGCCACGAGCTGCGCGTGCTGCTGGGATCCGGCGTACGCGTCGGCCCTGATCGCCGCCAATGCTCTAACAAATCGGGGTAGGAGCCGACCACGCCGGCCCAGATGACCCCCGCCTTTATTTCCCGGCTGACTACCATCGCCCGCAGCGTAATCTGCCCACCCATCGAATGGCCCCACATGCCAATGCGGTTGGGGTCGGCGTCCGGGTAGGTCTTAACCGCCGCCATTCCGTTCAGTACGTCCACGGTGTATGCCGGCGAGCTGTAAGAGCCCACCGCTTCACCTTCCGAATTGCCGTGTCCCCGGTAATCGGAGCGAAAGACGATGTAACCGTTTTGCGCAAAGCCCTCTACGTAGTACTCGTAACGTTCCGTGCTGCGGTAGATCTCTGGGTTGATGTAGCCGTGATTGAAGATGATGACGGGCCAACCGGTGGGTGGACGCTCGCCAAGCGGCACAGTCATATAGGCATAGATCTTGTTGCCTTCTGACAGGTAAGAAACGATAAACCGTTGGAAGCTCGGACCCCACGTAAGCGTCGCCTCAATGGTTAAGGCGCTGCCTGCATACGTCTGCTGTCGCATGGCTTCGATATCTAAAGGATGTCTGGGTGTGGCCGTCATTGTAGGGCTGAGGGTGACAGTCGACGTGGCGGTCGCCCCAGGCGTCGCGGTTGCTGTGCTAATTGGCGCCGCTGTCGCACTGGCTGCTGCCGTCACTGTCGGCACGGAAGCCGGAGCGCTGGCGGTCACCTGCTCGACCGCCACGACCGCGTCTCCCGCCGGCGGCTGTACGGCGATGTTTGGTGGGCTCTGCGAGCATGCGGCAACTAATCCATTTATGGCCAACGTGGCCAGGAAAAACCGCGTGACTGCTCTCAATACCATTTGTCCCATTTTCATCCCTGATTCTGTCGCTGTGCACCGTGAAGGTCACGACCTACTCAGAAATAAGCGTCGCTAGAGATTCTTCGCTCCGAAGACTCCGCTCAGAATGACGATTGTTCGTTATTCTGCCGCGTCGTCCGGCGATAGACAACCTTCGCTTCCCACTTCGCCCGGCATATAAACCCGGTAAAGGTGATCCTGTGGAACGACGCAAAAACGCTGCAGCAAAGTTTCCGCTGCATAATACGCCTGGCTCAACGAAGCCAGGTACACCGGACGCCGGCCGAGCGCCTCTTCTACCTGCTGCACTGCCAACTGTGAATTGAACAGGAACGGATCTACCGTTGGCCAGCCGACGATCTGCACGTCCGGACGCATGCCTTCCACTGCTGCAAAGTAACGTAGAATAAAGTACTCGTCCGTGTCCACGTACCACTCTGCAATAACCAGCGTCTGCGGCGGCAACTGTTGCAATACCTCTTGCCCAAAGGCGTATGCCTGGCGGTCGCCGCGCTTGTTAGGGTCCAGATAGTATGCCAGCCCGTCCCGCACCCCGTTGCCCACCTGCGGGATACCGAACTCTGTCTCCGTGATACCGGCAGCGCGCAGGGCAGCGGGCGAAATCGCGTACAGGAACGGCATCAACGCAATATGGAGCGCCAAGCCCGCAGCGAGCCAGCGCCGTCTCCACGGCGAAAGACGGCCTGCCAGGTGGGCCACGCCCATGCCCATAGCCACCGCCCAAAAGATGTGGGCGCCCAGGAAGAACGCAAATTGGTCCGACACACGGTACAGCAGGCCGAAGAGAAAATAAACCAGATAAAGAGTCAACGCCGAGCGCCACAAGTCCGGCGCCAGCCGCCGTCCCCGCCACCATCCATACAGACCAAGCCCCACGCCTATGGGGCTGAACTGGTAGAACAGAAAGATGGCATAGGAGACCACGCTCTGTCCCAGCAGCTCGGGAGTCAGCGCCAGCGACCCCCGCAAAAACGTCGCGCCCACCGCCGGACCCATTACTTCGGTTATCGAGAACGTGCGGAGCAGGCGGAGGAATTGGATGAGGTAGGGGGAGAAGCCGAGGAGGAAGAAGATGAGATTAGGGATTAGAGATTGGAGATTGGCGATTGACCGATAATTTCCAATCTCGCCCGAACGAAGTTCGGTCAATCTCCAATCTCCAAATCTCCAATCTCCCAATCTCCTCACCCCCCACGCCCCCACCACCAACACCGCCAACAAATGGTTCGCCGCGCCGAGGCCCAGGGTAAAGGCCGCGCCGTTGAGGTAGCGTTGGCGGCTGGTCTCTTCGTAGCGCTCGTAAAGGAGGATTGTGAGTAGCAGCAGGAAGGAAAACAGCGTGTATACTTCCGGCGTGGCCGCGTGCCACCAGAAGGTGTGCGACACGGCGAGCGCCAGCGCGGCGAACAGCGAGGCGACTAACGAACGTAAATGCCGGTATATCCAGTAGAAGAACAGGGCGATGGTCCCCGCGCCGAATAGCGCCGATACAAAGTTCACCAGCCACAGCGGGTCGAGCATGGGCAAAGATTGCACCAGTAGGTGCCCGATGATAACGTAAAGTGGATGATCCCAGGCAGCCACGCCCAGCCGCGCAAATAGCCACGGATCC
>JAICPS010000253.1 GCA_025929715.1 Anaerolineae bacterium
ATATAACCCATGTCTGAAGTCAGTACGCGGGAGTTTTGGCAGAGCCTGTATGAGAAGGGTCGCACGGGTTGGGATCTTGGCGGTCCGACACCTGTTTTCCAACGCTTAATCGATGCCGGCCGATTAAAGCCAGGTCGCATGGTCGTGCTTGGCGCGGGTCGCGGCTATGATGCGCGCATTTTCGCTCATCATGGCTTTCAGGTCACCGCCGTCGATTTTGCCCCGGCCGCCATAGACGAGTTGCAGAGCCGGAATGAGGAGAAGGCGCCGCTGGTTATCGTCAAGGCAGATATTTTCAACCTCGACCCTGCCCTCTTTGGCGATTTCGACTACGTATTGGAATACACATTCTATTGCGCCATTGATCCCCATCGCAGAGCACAGTATGCTACCGTTGTCGACCGGCTGCTTAAACCGGGCGGCAAATTTGTGGGGCTTGCCTTCCCGGTGGGTGAGGAAGACAGGCTGCCGGGCGAGCCGCCAGGTGGCCCTCCTTACGCCGTTTCGGCAGACGAACTCGTTTCCTTGCTTGAAGCTCGTGGCTTCAGCCTCCAACATCGTGAAACGCCGCCTGATTCTGTACCCGGGCGGCTGGGCCGCGAAGAGCTACTTATCTTGCAAAAGCAGGATTTAACCAGCTCCGCAGCCGCTGGGGACGCGCCGGTCACGTGACCGTCATACGCACGCCGGATAGTCGCTTCGCCAACTTGCCTGATTACCCTTTCACACCTAACTACGTACAGTTGGGCGACACGCGCATGCATTATGTCGACGAGGGCGCAGGTCCTGTGGTGCTTCTCTTGCACGGAGAACCGACGTGGTCGTTCCTCTATCGGCATATGATCCCGCCTCTCAGCGCAGGGTATCGCGTGGTTGCTCCCGATCTTATTGGGTTCGGACGCTCCGACAAATACGCGGCAGGGAGCGATTATTCGTACGAGATGCACTCGGCAAAATTTGGCGCCTATGTGCAGGCGCTTGACCTGAACGACGTCATCCTGGTGGTGCACGACTGGGGTGGGCCCATCGGGCTGCGCGTGGCGACAGAGATGCCGCAGCGTTTTGCACGGCTGGTCCTTCTCAACACGTTCCTCTCCACCGGCCAAGCGCCACCGAATCTGGCGTTCCGCGCCTGGCGCGCTTTCGCCAGATATTCACCCTTTTTTCCGGTCGGCGTGCTCATCCAGGCAATGACGGTAAGTTGGCTGCCGGGCGACGTATTGCGGGGCTACCATGCGCCTTTTCCCGACCGCATTTCGAAGGCGGGAGCGCGTATATTTCCTTTGCTCGTTTCCGATCGCAAGAACGATCCGGCCGTCCCCGCCATGCGCGCGACGTTTCGGGCGTTGCGCCGATGGCACAAGCCGGCGCTGGTCATGTTTTCCGACAAGGACCCCATCCTGGGCGGCCTGGATCTTATTTTCCGCCGCCTGATCCCCGGGGCGCAAGAGCAGCCTGAAATCACCATTGCCAATGCCGGCCATTTTCTGCAGGAAGATCGTGGTGAGGAGATCGCCGGTCATATCCTGGCATTCCTCGCTTGATAACAAAGTGATATGGCCGCAAATTCACGCAGATGAACGTAAAGAAACCAAGATACGGCGCCGTGCAACAGAATTCAGCTTATGATCGTATTGAGTGACAGTTGTGCACCTGCAGGGGACTGGCGCCTGTCGATCCACCATGAAAGTTGAATAGGAGAAGTCCATCTATGTCAAAAATGAAAGAAGAATTCAGTATAGCAGACGTTAGCTCAGACGATAGGCTCTGGGCTGCGCTCAGTTGGATACCGGTCAGCCCGTTGTGGCCGATCATCTCGATCCTGCTTCTGCTTATGGAAGAGAAAAAGAACCGTCCTTTCATTCGTTACCATGCGGTGGTCTCGTTGGTGACGGGCCTCGTCCTGGTCCCGCTTACTGTCGTGACTTGTGGCATCGCCGCCATTGTGTACCTCGTCTTTTTCTACTGGGCATACTTAGCCTACCAGGGCGAGGTGGTCGACATCCCCTGGGTCTCCAACTGGGCGCGCTCGCAAGGGTGGGTTTAACGCCTTTCTGAGCGTCTCGACAAGCCTTCAAATGCTCCCAGGTGACCGGCGCTTTGGACGTGCCGGTCACCTGCCGTATATCTAGTAGAACTGGCCTATTTTCTTACGGTATTCCTACAGCGTACTATTGTGTAACTTACGCATCGCTCCTAGAATAGGGGACAATATCGCTTTTGGTTGCGATAATGACGCTGCAAAATAGTGGCAGCCAAAACGTGTAGAGGAGAATCTGAATGGCAAACCTTAAGCAACTTCCTGCCATACCCCTGCGTGGAGGCGTAGTCTTCCCTGGAATGACGACGACTATCTCCATCGGCCGCTCGAAGTCACTGGCGGCTGCTCAGGCAGCGGTACAGGGAGACGGAGAAATTCTCATCCTCGTGCAGTATGACGCCGAGGTTGAGGAGCCATATACGGGCGACCTGTTGCCCGTCGGAATTCTGGGCACCGTCAGAGACGTAATGCGCACACCTCATGTTGGCGTGCAGATGCTTGTCGAGCTTCATCGCCGCGTATCATTTGACGGGCTCAGCGAAACTGAACCCTATCTCGTCGGAGGTTATGACGAACTCGTAGACACCTCTGACACCGAGAGCGATCCGGCTATTGCCGAAGTGATCGCATATCTCGAGCAGTATGCGGAAATCCTGGGTGAAGTGAACCGCCAGGTGATGATGACTCTGCGCAACCAGCGCACGGCCGGCGAACTGGCCGACTACGTGGCCGGTTTGCTTAACGTTCCATTCGATCTGGAGTTAGACCTTCTATCGTCAACGCATGGAGCCGAGCGCCTGCATATTGTGCGGGACTTCTTGCAGAAGGAGCTTCAGATTGCCGAAGTACGCAGCAAGCTTCAGGAAGAAGCGCGCGATGGCGCCGACAAGGCGCAGCGCGAATTCCTGCTGCGCGAGCAGATGAAGGCCATCCGTCGCGAGCTTGGCGAAGAGGGTGAATCACTCACCGACCAGCTACGTGCGCGCATTGACGAGGCCGGGATGCCCGAAGAGGTGCAAGAACGCGCCGTTTCGGAGCTTAAGCGGCTGGACCAGCAGGGCGGACACTCGGCTGAAGCTAGCGTCATCCGCACCTATCTGGAGTGGTTGGTTGAATTGCCCTGGAACAAGCTCAGCGAAGATAATTTGAATATCAAACACGTCCGCGAAGTGCTGGACGAGGACCATTACGGCCTGGAAGACGTCAAGGATCGTATCGTCGAATATGTCGCCGTGCGCAAGCTGGCCGGCAACAAGATGAGAGGCGCGATTATTAACCTGAACGGCCCTCCAGGCGTTGGCAAGACGTCCATCGCAACGTCTGTGGCACGCGCCATGGGCCGCGAGATGGTGCGCATCAGTCTGGGCGGCGTTCGTGACGAGGCCGAGATACGCGGCCACCGGCGCACCTATATCGGCGCTATTCCGGGACGCATCATTCGCGCCCTACGCGACGTGCAGACGCGCAATCCGGTGATCGTGCTTGACGAGATCGACAAGGTCGGTTCCGACTGGCGCGGCGACCCGAGTTCGGCGCTGCTGGAAGTCCTGGATCCAGAGCAAAATAATTCCTTCACCGATCATTACCTGGAGGTACCGTTCGATCTGAGCCAGGTCATCTTTATCACCACGTCTAACACGACGAGCACCATTCCTGCACCGTTGCTGGACCGCATGGAAAGCATCAACATGCCCGGATACATTGAGGATGAAAAGGTAGCCATTGCGACAGGCTACCTGATCAAGAAACAGTTGGAAGGACACGGCATTGAAAGCGTAGAGGTCACCATCGACGAAGACGCGCTGCGCCGCATGGTGCGCCATTACACGCGTGAAGCCGGTGTGCGCCAGCTAGAACGCAACATCGGCAGCATCGTGCGCAAGCTGGCAGTGAAGATCGCGGGCGACGAAGAGGGACCTTTCCACGTCTCTTCCGACGACGTCGACGAGTTCCTTGGCCCCGAGAAGTTCACGCACAGCCTGGCGGAAGAACGCGACGAAATTGGTGTCGCGACGGGACTTGCGGTTAGTGGTTTTGGAGGTGATATCCTATCCATTGAGGTTGGCCTGAGCGAAGGCAGCGGTAAAGTGACGCTGACGGGCTCGCTGGGAGACGTGATGCAGGAATCGGCGCAGGCGGCGCTAACTTACGCCCGCTCTCATGCCCGAGCGTTGGGCCTGGAACCGGCCATCTTTGACCGCGTCAACATTCACATTCACGTTCCGGCCGGCGCGCAGCCTAAGGATGGACCCAGCGCCGGGATCGCCTTGGCGACGGCCATTGTGTCGGCCTTTACGCAACGCCCTGTGCGGCGCGACGTCGCCATGACCGGCGAAGTTACGCTGCGCGGCAAGGTGCTGGCAATTGGTGGCTTGAAGTCGAAGACGATTGCAGCGCATCGCGCCGGCATTAGCACGGTGTTGCTGCCCAAGGAAAACGCCAAGGACATACCGGAATTGCCAGAGCGGATCCGCGAAGATCTCAATCTGGTCACGGTTGACCACCTTGACGAAGTTATCAAGGCAGCCCTATTGGAGACTATCGAAGCGCCAGTGACGCTGGCCGACGAAGGCAGCGGTAAGACGCGGGTGATTATCCCGTCGTCTATTGATGCCTTCGATCGCCCAGTACAGGCTAGCTGAACTAAATAAGTAATTAGCTGCAATTCGCTTACAAGCAAACGGGCCGCGGTTCTAGTTAGAATCGCGGCCTGTTTTGTTGGGAATAACGGGCACTAAAGTGCCTACTACGAGCCGGGACTAGTTTCGCTTCAATACGACGCCTAGAAAGAGCATCAGTCCGACGCCGGCCACAAGTAGGCTGGCCGTGTATAGAATGCCACCACCGCCGTCGTTTGCCTGGCGAGGCGGTTGGGCGATGACCGGAATTGGGGTCGCCGTCGCTTCTGGGATTTCTGTGGTAGACGCGACGGCCAGGGCAACTGCCGACACTTCGCCGGTAGCGACCGCTTCGGCGGTTGGAGTAGCCGTTACGGCCGGCGTGTGTGTCGCCAGAGGAGTCTCCGTGGGACGTATGAAGAGCTGCTGGCCGACCTGCAGAATGGCGGTTTCGACCAGACCGTTGAGGGCCATTAGCTCCTCGATGGGCAGGCCGTTTTGCGCCGCTATCGACCACAGCGTATCGCCCTCTGCTACAGTGTGCGCTAATTTGGGGGTAGGGGTTGGCGGTGGTGCTTCGCCCTCGCCTAGCCGGATACGCACCTCGTTGCCCGGATGCAAAAGGCTCATTTCGTCAAGCCCGTTTAGATAAAAGAAGGTATCGAGCTCGATGTCGTAACGGTAGGCGATGATCCAGGGGTTCTCGCCTTCACGCACCATGTGCACCAGTGGCGGCGTTGGCGTGGGAGGCGGCGGCGCGCCTTCGGCAAGGCGTACCAGGATTTCGTCTCCCGGCTGCAGAAAATCATCTTGCTCTAGATTGTTGTAGAGCAGGAGATCCTGGAGGTCTGCCTCATAGTGAGCGGCAATTTGCCAAAGCGCCTGCCCATCCTGAACCACGTGAACGATAGAGCCATCCTCACGCGGCTGTGCCAGTACGATGGGTGTGATCATTAAAGGCTCGGGCTGCACGTCGTTTGCCGGCGCAGCAGCGACCGCCGCAGCATCCGCGGGACGGCCCATCACCAGCACGTACATGTTCTGACTTCCGTTGCTGGCCACACCCACGCCCGCCTCGACGTAGCGGTTGGAAACCATCATCTGGTAGTGGATGGCGCTATTCAGCCACCAGATGATGCCCTGGCGCGGCGTCATGCCTGTGCCACCTACAATGTTCTCGGACACGTAGCCGCTGTAACCGGCGGCGTTGGCGCGATCCTGTGGTGAGGAGCCGCCCGCTCCTGTGTGGCTGTAAATGACGTTGGCCGCCATCCAGTTGGCGTGATTTTGAGCGGCGATGCTCAGTGTGCCGTTGTACTGGTAGGGAGGAAGACCGTGTTCGGCGCGCACCTGGTTTACGCCCTGTAGAATCTCGCCACCCTGCGCCCAGGCCTGGCGCTGCCGCTGACCTACCAGTACGAGAAGTAGGAACAGGGGCAGCAGCCACATCCGTGGTCTCTTTCCCATGCGCTAGACTATATCAGACTCTTGTGGTTTGGCATTGACTTGAACTGTGATTTATTTGATTTTTTACGGAGGATGATGTTTTAGATTCCGTGGCAGCGAAGCGATTGTAATATCAATCATAGTGCTCATTTAATCATATCCAATCAAAGTTCATAGAGCACTTATAAATCCCACGCCTCGCGAATACAGCCGAGTATTCCGGCCGCGCGGGCAATCAGCGCCTGGTTTTGGGGCTTGTTGGGCCATAAGCTGGCGCCTGATGGGTGCGGCAAGGGAACCAGCCACCGGCCATCCTTTGATTTATCAGGATCGAAGCCGGACATCATTTGCGCCTGCCTAAGATCGAAGTTCACAGGATCCTCTAGCACTGGCGGAGGAAAGTATGCGGCACGTCCGACGATTTCGTCCAGGCGCATACTTGAGGCGTAGAAAAGTTTGATGACCAGGCCGCCTACGGGAATGATGAGCCGCGGGTTGACGAGCGCTATTTCCCGTTCCAGGAAGGAGCGGCAGTTGGCCTGCTCGACGCGGGTGGGGACGCGATCGCCTTTACCGGACCTGTTGCGGCCGGGATAACACCTGGTGACAGACGTCAT
>JAICPS010000598.1 GCA_025929715.1 Anaerolineae bacterium
CGACGTACAACCGGCATAGGACGGCCTTCCTTCTCGAGCTGTCGCGCAAGCTGCTTGCGGAAGCCGAACAACATGCGCATCAGTTTGGCAGAGCCCACGCCACGATCATCTCTTGTTCCGCCGTAGCCCACGACCCTCTCTGGAATCATACAGCCTGCCGTGTTGAAGTGCCCGCGTACGATAAAGGCATCATTGGCCCGATAATTACCGACCAGGCGGTGGTATGTTAGGCACGCTGGCGCCCCTTCGCTCATCTCAATGTCGCTTTCTATCTCAATGCGATCGCGCCTCACCTTCGCCCGAGTTCGTATTATTGCCGGCCAACCGGCGTTGTCGATGTATGACAGCACCGGCAGGCGAGCATAGCGCGGCAACCACTCGAACACATCGTCCGGTAGCTTAATTCCAGGTGCGGGGGAGAAGGAATCGGGGCGGCGCGCACGCTGCAAAGGCTCTGGAGGCACTTCCGTGCGCGCCCAAACATACTCCTGGCGTGGGATGACTTCGATCCAGATGCGCGTCAGGTAGCCGACCAGGAGCTGCCGCAGCCGTGGAATACGCAACATCACACGAAACGGCGTCGGCCCCTTTCGAAAGAACTGGTCGACGTAGCGCTCCGTATTGCGTTGCAGATCCTGATCGAAGACTTCGGCAAGCCCCTGTACCAACACGGAAGGGTCCTCATCAGAGCGGCCGCTGGCGGTAGGGTCGGAATAAAGAGCAGCGACCCGGGGATTGCGCTGCGCATTGTGGGCCTTGGTCGGGTATACGTAGCCCGTGCTGAAGATGAGGCGCCCGCGCTCGAAATCGGGAAATAATGGCCAGCAAACAGGGGAAGCATCGCGCGCCAGGGTAACAAACTCGGCAACGCGGTAGACGCTGAGGATGTCAGATCGGGTTAAAGCCTGCCTGGACAGAGAGCGTTCGGCCTCTCGGACTGATGCCAAACCCAGCTCACGACTCTCGATATGCTTCGTTTTCACGTCGGACATGATGCGCCTCCACAAGCAAATTCAGCCCACCCTTACATAATTTCCATCACTTTCACTCTAATAAAGAGGGAGTTCCTTTGTCATGAGGCACGCACCTCATTTTGCCCGGGAAAGTTGCCTTATCTGTGCTCGGGAACATATCCCGACTTTAGGCTTGCCAGTCCAACCGTGCACCGGACTTACTCGTCGACACGAACGCCGACGAGGCTATTACCATGGCGGCTGAGTTACGGCCTGATGTGATTCTAATGCCCCAAGTCTTGCTCCAATCGAGACGCTGCCGTACGATGCACCATGCTCGAACCACCAAAACTTTCCCAGGCAGCCATTACTTCAACGCTACAAGCCGACTACGGCCTTTCCCTCAAAGCGCTGACCTTCCTCCCGCTTGGTGCCGACGCAGCGTCCTGGGCCTATCGCGTCGAAACGAACGACGGGCGCGCCTATTTTCTGAAACTCCGGGCCGCTGAAGATTTCAGCGCAGCCAGCCTCGCCGTCCCGCACTACCTCCATGGCCAGGGCGTGCCACATGTCCTCGCCCCACTCCCGACGATTGCTCAAGAACTCTGGGTCAGCGTAGGCGATTTCACGTTGAGTCTTTATCCCTTCGTAGACGGTCGCGCCGGGGCGGATGGAGGCCTATCCACAGCGCACTCGCGAGCGTTTGGCGCCCTGCTAAAGCAGATCCATGCCTGCCGGCTTCCCCCTGCCCTGCTGCAGCTCGTGCCGCGAGAGCGCTTTATCCCAAGCCGGCGGCATATCATCGCGGACCTCGAGGCGGCTATTAAGGAGCAGCGCTTTAAGAATGCAGAGGAACGCGAGTTGGCTGCATTCTGGAACGAGCAGGCGGCGGTCATTCGTGAAGTGGTCGCGCGCGCGGACGCCCTGGGCAGCAAACTACAACGCGCATCGCTCTCGCAGGTGCTCTGCCACGCCGACGCGCACCCGTGGAATCTGCTGATCGACGGTGAGGGGCAATGGTGGCTTGTCGATTGGGACGAGGTCGTGCTGGCGCCCAAAGAACGGGATCTGATGTTTGTCGTCGGTGGCATCGGCAGCGACGGCGTGGGACCAGACGAAACAACTTACTTCCTGGAGGGCTACGGCGGCACTGCGATTGAACCTGTCGCCCTGACCTACTATCGTTACGCTTGGGCCGTGCAAGATATCGCGGCATATGGCGAGCAGGTCTTTTTTTCACCTGCTATCGGCGACGCGACCCGGCGCGTTGCATTGCAGGGCTTCAAGAGCCTGTTACTGCCGCAGCATATCGTGGATCTGGCCCTGATATCGAGATGACGATCTGCCCCTACCCAAATCCGATGCGGCGTCCGCCCATTTCCTTCGCATAGTCAATTTGGTATAGCCTAGCCACCGGTCCTCGCTCGCCCTTTGCACGGAAGAAGCCGTACAGGGTGAATGACGCCCGCTATGAGTGGACTGTAGGATGATTGAAAATTGGATAACTCGTTCGGTCGCCCGCAACTAAACTACGACGGACGATTTACAAAATAGTCCTACGGCTTGCCGTCATACGATTAGCTATTACAATCCCCTAGATATTCATAAATTGAATAGTTGATTCGTGACTATGATCATAGTATGAGACGATCAGCGCTTTCCGTTGAACTCGCCTTATTGGGCTTTCTCCGCCGGGAGCCAAAACATGGGTATGCCCTGCATCAGGAGCTGTCGGATCCTACCGGCCTGGGTTCGGTGTGGCAGATCAAGTTGGGTCGCCTTTACGCTCTGTTGGGAAAGCTCGAAGAAGCCGGTTACATCCGCGCCGTCACAGAGCTCCAGGAGAACAAGCCGTCTCGCAAGATTTTCCACCTGACGGACGA
>JAICPS010000691.1 GCA_025929715.1 Anaerolineae bacterium
CAACGCCGCGGCCGCCGGCGACGGCGGCGGCGACGGGGACACCGGTGGCGGAAGCGGCGGAGGGCGTGGGACGCGCTTTTTACCTGGCCTGGGAAGGATTTGATTACGTCGGCATGTACAACCTGCTTTCGGCGCAGAGCCAGGCGCTGGTGGGCCGCGAGGATTTTGTGGCGCTCTACGAGGAAGCGATGCGCACGGCGACGGTGCAGGCCATCCACGCGCAGCCGCTGGCGGCGCTGCAAGAAGAGGACACCGCGCGGATGACGGTGCGTGTGGTGTGGGAAACTGCGCTGGTGGGCAGTATCGCGCGCGAGCATGATTTGTCGTTGGCTTATAGCCAGAGCAGATGGGGCGTGGTATGGGATGAAAGCCTCCTTCTGCCTGAGTTGCAGGGCGGGCAGCGGCTGTATATGGCCTATCGTATCCCTGCACGCGCCAATATTTATGATCGCAACGGCGACGCGCTGGCTTACCAGGGCATGGCCATCACGCTTTCTGTGATTCCCGGCGAGATTGAGGACGAAGAAGGGCTGTTGGCGGCGCTGAGCCCCATTTTGCACCGCGAGCCGCAGGAACTGAAGCAGCTTTATGCCGAGGCGCTGCCGCACTGGGTTGTGCCCCTTGGTAACGTGGCGGCGGAGGTGGTGGAGGAACAGGGCAGCGCGATAGAGCCTTTCCTGAACAAGGGCCTGCTAGCCGAGCAGCGCCTGACGCGCCTGTACGCCGAAAATGGCGTAGCCCCACACGTGACCGGATACGTGGGCGCGATTCCTGCGGAAATGCTGGACGAGTATAAGCGCTTGGGCTATCGCGGCGACGAGAAGGTGGGCCTGGCTGGCGTGGAGGCCTGGGGCGAAGAATACCTGCGCGGCACGGTCGGCGGAGAACTGACCATCGTGGGCCAAAACGGCGAGTACATCAGCACGGTGCAGGCCACGGAGCCGCGCCAGGCGCGCAGCATCTACCTGACCATCGACGGAGAATTTCAGAGGCAGGTGGAAGCGGCGCTGGCGGAGGCGGTGACCACCTCGCCCGGTTTCGCGGGCTCCATCGTGGTGCTGGACGTGCACACGGGGGACGTTTTGGCGATGGCCAGTTACCCGTCATACGATCCGGCGGTCTTCGACGCCACGCGGCCGGAAGCGCAGGAGGCGCTGCAGGCGGTGTTGAACGCGCCGGGCAACCCGCTGATCAATCGCGCCGCGCAGGGCGTCTATCCTTCAGGCTCACTGTTTAAGGTGATCACGTTTTCGGCCGGCATCAACAGTACGCTGTACACGCCGGAAACGACCTATTTTAGCAACGGATCCTGGCGGAAGCTGGGCGATAATTTCGTCAAGTACGACTGGCGCAGCGGCGGACATGGCCAGGTCAGCTACAAGCGGGCGATCACTGTCTCCTGCAACAGCTGTTTCTACGACATGGGTTACACGCTGAACCAGGCTGACCCCTTCCTGCTGCCCACGGTGGCGCGACAGTTCGGGCTGGGCTCGCTCACGGGTATTGAGGGCATCGACGAGGCGCCCGGCCTGATTCCCGATCCAGAGTGGAAGCTGAACAATATTGGCGAGCCGTGGTTGGAGGGCGACGCAGTGAACATGGCCATTGGGCAAGGTTACGTGCAGGTGACGACCTTGCAGATCGCCCATATTTTCGCAGCCATCGCCAACGGCGGGCAGTTTTACCGGCCCACGGTCATCGATCGCATTGGATCCAGCGGAAACTCGCCTGAAGAGGAGATTCCGCCCGAGGAAACAGGCCAGCTGCCGATTTCACCGGAGACGCTGGCGGTGCTGCGGGAGGCAATGTGGGAAGTGGCCACGGAACGCTACGGCACCGCGTCGCACCGTTTCTTGAATTTGCCGGTGCCTGTAGCCGGGAAGACGGGCACGGCGGAAGCGCCGGCCGCGGCGAACGGCATGCCTCATGCCTGGTTCGCGGGCTACGCGCCGGCCGCGCCGTACACCCTGCCAGACGGCACGGTGATTGAGGAGCCACAGATTGCGGTGGTGACGATGGTGGAAAATGCAGGCGAAGGTTCCACAGTAGGCGCGCCACTGTTCCGGCGGGTGATCGAGCTGTATTATGGGATCGAACCGTTGGAGCCGTTTCCGTGGTAGGGACGGCAAGAAAATTACCGCGGAGAGCGCTGAGAATTAGAGATTGGAAATTAGGGATTCTTCGAGCTTCTCTATTAGCCCCGGCACTTCGCCAAGGCATTCGGCCTGGAAGACGCGCTCTTGGAGGTGG
>JAICPS010000454.1 GCA_025929715.1 Anaerolineae bacterium
TGACGTCATATTCGCTTCCAAACAATTCTGTATCGGCCGCGTTAGGTAGTACGAAGATCTTCCCAGCTTCTACTTTCCACTTTTGAACCAGATGATCTCTGAGCTGAGCAGAAACGCATATGATCCGCTCGGCTGTGTTAAAGCAGAATCGGGTGGCCCATCCTGCAAAAAGTCGTCGGAGTCCTCGCTCGGGATTACCTTGAGCTTGGCGTTCCTCGATTAGATCGGCGTTAACCTCCAGAACAAATGGGACTCTTAGCCTCCGGCTGGCCCACGCCCCACCGAGCGACAGCAAATTGTACCTTTCATGGATTAAATCGTAGCCCTCAAGATTTTGGCGAAAAGCATCATAAGTGCGATAGCTGTCGATTAACGCCAGATAAGGTAAATTCAGCCTTTTTTGAAACTTCCGTATGATGCTCTCGGCCAGCTTGAAAATCTTCGTTCCACTTAGACCAAGTTCTCCAAAGTTGCTCTCTGTCAGTTTGCTTTGCCGGAATACCTCGAGGTTTGTTGTACAGAGCACCTGTCGCCCTAGTAAGGCCAGTAAGTTAACCTGGTGCCCCGCATGCTGTAGGCCCCGTATCTGATGATAGATGTGGAGCTGGACGGCGAACGGCTCGGCAAAGTTCGTGCCAATACTCTGATATACGTATGCGATTTTTAGACGACGCGTCATGCCATTACTCGTCCCGACTCACGGCATTCATCCGATTAGAGCCTAGAAGAGATTGAGCCAGAATAGAGGCCAAACCTCGATTGAAGAGTAGAGAAGGCGTTGTGGCTATTGCCCTGAGCGCGGTCTGCCTCACCTTGTCCATATCATCGTATTGATAGGACCGGAAGGCTCCAACGGTCCAGGTTCTCGCAACTGCCTTCTGTCGGAGGCGCTGCAAATGGGACAGTTCACTGGGCAAATTTGAGAAGACTCGATTCGTAAAGACTAAAGGATCAGCAGTTAAGTGATTCCAGGCATATGCCGCGACAGTCTCCAAGAGTCGATCCGCATCGTTCAGAAGTAGAGACGAGTCCAACGCAATAGCCTTGGCCAGGTCTGCCTTAGCGTCCGCAACAAGATCAGCCGCATACTCCAAACAGGCAAAGCCCATATATACTTGCGCATACGCGCTTTCCTTGCCCATTCCCAGTGACGATGAGATTTGAGCGTTGGCAAAAATCGTTTCTAACATGGCGATCTTTCCGTGCTTAACGTGTGCCATGTTGCGCACGGAATTGCTACTATGCAGTCGCTGTGTGAAAACGACTTCTTTTACCCAGCCAATTGGGCATCCGACCTCCGCCAGTTTAAACCAGAGATGGGTGTCTTCTGCTGGCGCAAGATCGTCATTGAATCCCCCTACTTGCTCAAACCAGGATCGCCGCATCAGCACCGCCGCTACATGGGCCATTGCGGCGAACAACCAGTCCTTGAGTACAGGTTGGGGGTGATGCAGCCACGGTCGTTCCATGCGCACAAGTTCCCGCGCTTCGTTCACCCTGTCCCAACCACTGATGACCATGCCAACTTCCGGATGCATGTTCAAATATCCTGCCTGTACGTCGAGTTTTCGAGGCAAATACCAATCGTCATCATCCAGGAATGTGATGTACTTGCCCTGGCTTACTCCAACGCCTCGGTTGCGCGCGGCGCCCCTTTCTTGTTTCTCCTGCGCGTAATAGACAATTCGCCGGTCATCGTAGCCGGCGACCACTTCCGCAGTACGATCTGTCGAGCCGTCGTCCACAATAATTAGCTCGAAATCCCAAAAGGTCTGTGTCAGCACGCTTTCTATTGCTTCCGACAGCAGGTGGGCTCGATTACGAGTTGGTATGATTACACTTACTAACGGCATAGAGTTTACCAGAATTTAGCGGCTGCCACTCTGAGAACGGGCAACCTCTAGTTGCTGCCATAACGCTTCACACGCTGTCTGGATTTCTCGGTCCATTTCCGGCGACTCGTCTCGGCCAACTGACGTCGCAAAAATCCCCGCAGTCATTTTCGGCTCAAATTTCAGACCGAGGAAGAGACAGGCGTCCCTGAATTCGGAGTCGGCATTGGCGACCAGCGATTCATAGCCAATCAGCCTTACCCTTTCCTCGTGGTCTAGGCCTAGATCGAAATAGTGACGATTATAGAAAAGCCAGTAGAGAGCAGCAGCCGATTCAGCACTCAAAGCCGGCTTCCACAGGCTCCGCACCACAACTTTAGTTCGCTCCGGCGGTGATACCGGCGCAAACTCACTAAAGTCGTCGGCTATCCAGGCATTCACGTGTGCGAGCCTATCGTCCGGGCCGAATCGCTTGATAGAGGAATTGACCACATCGCCATAGTGTCGATAGACGAAGATAAGACGCGCGTGAGGGAACCTGTTCAAATATTCGCAACTATGAGTTGTTGTGAGGACCGGTTTAAAGAGTGCTACTTGAGCGTAACTACGATCAACCAGCTTCTCAATCACATCCAGCGGACGCAACCGCCATTTCTCAAAGGCAGCCGGATGATTCTCGTTAAAGGGATCGACCGCCCAACTCCGGCCCACGTGATGTAGAAGCATGCTGGTTCCAGAGCGGCCACACCCGACGACAAACGTCGGCATTGTTTTTCTAGAAGGATTGTGCAGGCGTTGCCAAAAAAATTTGCGCCACCCACGTCTTATTCGCAGGTTCATCTGCGTTCTCCAGCGGTGTTAATCAAGGTAGCCCAGCGCCCTCAGATGGCGGACGATCGAGTCCGCCTCCTCGACCGAATAAGCGCTTCCGACAACAGATTCTTGTTCCGCGTCGCCGGGCTGAGTACGGACCGGCTGTCCGTGCATTTCGGGCGCAAGAAGTTCGACCAGCACACGTCCATCCCAATCCATTGGCAACGGAACGCCATAGAGGTGTAGTAGTGTAGCGGGAATATCCATCAGGCAGTTTTCGCCGACGACCTGTCCACAGCGGAATGAAGGGCCGGCGAATACAAACACGCCGTTCGGACTATGCCAACCGAAATCCCTGTGATTATCGAATGTAACAAAGTAACGGCTGTGCACTTTGCCCCTATGCGCCGCAGGTTGGCGGGTCCGAATGTTCCACTGCGAGGAATAAGCGTCTACAACGATGTCTGGTGCATGGCTGGCTGCTGGCCCAGCATACAATTCATCTGAGAGAAAGACGTTTGTAAATAGGGGCTGCGCCGTGTCAGGCTCTCGAATCTCGGAGAGCTCCCGCCTTAACTTGGACGCGGTCGCTTTTCTCTCGTCGGGCGATATGACGCCGGTCGGTTCGCGACCTACGACATTTAAATAGAGGAGGCCTGAATAGAGGGAACCGGGGAATATAGTGGTGCGAGTATAATCTGGTTTGGTGCTCAGCCGCACGTGCGATTCTGCGAATGGTATCGATTTCTCGATCTCGGCCCAAAATCGGCGTTGAGCATCTTTCGGCATATGCGGCAAAACAGTTCGGATCAGCCGGCGCAGCGCCTTTTCAGACCGACCCGACCATCCCTTTTGATACTGAAGCCAGTCCTTTAAGATCCCATTGAATGCGGCTGCTTGCTGAGCAGGCGCATGATCAAGGTATGTGCAGTAGCCGTGCTCCCGGAGCCAAACATTGAGGAAGAAGTCACCTTTGAGGCGGCTAGAACCATGATCAGAAATCAACATCACGTTGTCCGGACTAAAGGAATTGATCAAAGTTCCAATATCGGCATCTGACTGTAGATATGCCTCGTGTACCAACTCCATTTGGGGCAGCTTGTGATTCGCGTGATCGGTCAACATGAGGTTGATGGCTAACACCTCGACTTGATAGTGATTGGCCAGGCCAACCGCGATCTCTACAAGGCGGGCCTGGTGTTCCTTCTCCGCTGCCAGGATAACCTCTGGCTTGCCAGACCGTAGCAGTTCGGTAGGAACGACGGGTATATAAGGCCCGAACCGGCTCTCTATCCACGCTAGCACATCTGATGGCCACGTAAGATCACGCACGGAATCCGGTGTCCCAAACCCACACACCATAAATCCA